>JAXHUS010000023.1:0-3371 GCA_034189305.1 Thermodesulfobacteriota bacterium
GTATTTTTTCCTTGTCTATCTCCATAGGTAAATCACTCTTTATTACATAACAACCGTCCTGTTTAGCCTCTTCCTCTTTTTTATCTATCTCTTCCCTCAATTCCAATCTCCTACCATCTGCTTCTACCTTCAGCCATCTATCTAATTTTAACTTTAATGCCAATCGAATAGCTTCTATTTCATTTGCTTTACAGTTGGTAAGATTGGCTATGGTTCGGTTTTTGACTTTCCCGTCTTCTCTATATGATTCTCTCAGTAAGATGCATTTGTGTGAAATCTTTCCAGTCTTTGTTTTAGTAGGTACTTCCACTATATACATAACTACTTTATAATATTAAATATATTTCCTTCAATTAAAAATTGATTATTATGTAATAATATACATGACTACTTATTTTAATTCGAATATTGCTTAACTCCCTGTTTTTAAAATGTTTTCCCATGTATTATAGGGGTGAACATCCATTATAAAAGCACAAAAAGAAAACTCGAATTTTAAAAATAATTCGTGTAAAATTTAAAGGTGTGAAAAGACAATAAAAATTATCTGTAAAAAACAGGCTCAATGGAAACAAAGTGTTCAAGAATGAATTCCATCAGGTTAAGATATTAATCAAGGTGTGACCAGTATAATAGGAGATAATAAAAATGAGGATTAAATATGTTGTTTCTCTAAGAAGAAGTATTTTAAAGGGGGTAATTTTATTTGCGGTATTGATTATTTCAAATAACATATCCGCTTATGCTTTTCTTCCTGATCGGTCCTGTGTAGTTTCCGGTTATATTAAGGCAGGTGAAGATGATAACGAAGATTTCCTTGAATCCCAGGGGCTTACACTGATTAACAAAGTTGATGTCAATGGCGATTGGGGATATCTGGCTGAATTTAAAAATCTCAATAACCCTTCTACTGTTCCCAAATACTGTCTTGTACTTACAGGCGCACCTTATAATATGGGGTATCAAGCCTCATCATTAATGCCGTGGCAGGCAAACAAAATGCTGACTGAATTTATGCTTGTTATTGGACTGGAACAATTGGGGTATCTTGGTATTGACCTAGACCCATATTCCCCTGAAGGGCAGAAGGCATTCGGTATAATTTATGAGCTTATTATTGAGTTTGCCGAAGAAGCGGAATCAGTCATTCCTGATTATATAAAGGAAGAGTTTCGAGGCATTGTTGACGGCCTCAATGCGGCGGGTTATAAGGATGTTACCTTCAATGATGTTATGTTGTTAAATCAGGGAATTGATGCCACCTACTTTTTTCTGATGTCCGTTGCAGGAAAGGTTTATAATAAAAAGGCGATAAGACGTGCCAGAATAACCCTTTTAAAACTGATCAGGCTATTAAATGAAATGAATCCGGAAGGTAAATACTCAATAGATTGGCCGTCTGTCTGGAATACAGATTACAGTGATTTTTTAAAATTTGGTTGTAATGAGTTTATTGTCTCCGGAAAAACAACCCTTAATGATGAAATCTTGCATGGAAGGGACTTTATGTTTGGTACTGCCGGTATTTATCAGGATGTCAGCTGTGTAATAGTATATCTTCCCGATGACGGCAAACCCTTTGTAACTGTTGCTCCTCCCGGCTTTGTAGGGCATACCGTTGGTGTTAATATTGACGGTATTTCCATGGGGCAGGATGTATCTCAAGGGGATTCTTACGGTTCCAATATGGGTGTAGGATCCATGATGGTAATAAGACATATCCTTCAATATGGTTCAAGTTTACAGGAAGCCGTGGATATGGTTAAAGAAATTCCCAGGGGCGTTCCCTGGATATATGTTATTGGTGACGATGCGATTGATGAAAATCTCGGAGCGGGAGTAACACTTGAGGCCGGGGCAAGCGAGCCGGCATTTGAGGGGCCGGATGTTTTGCCCTTATGGGAACAGAGACTATTGAAGCGGCATATTAGAAAGCTGGATGATACGTTTCCGGACCGGGGGATTATGGTCAGAAGCGCTAAATGGAATTTTCCGCCGGAGTTTGAAATTGCCGGTCTGTCTCTGTCGGTTCCCGGCAAGTTTTATCATGATAAGGAAACATACACAGTTAAGGTTGAGTTTCCGCCCCAGATTGAGGAAGACGATAACGTTCTTATCGCCACAAATCATTTTTTGATTCCCCGTATGCGTTTTTTACAATTTGATCCGGCATTTTTCATCGTTTATGCCGATGGTGTATTGTCTGATTCCGTATGGAGGTATGAACAGATGGCGGATCTTATTATGGATAAAGACTATTACGGGAAGATTGATTTTTTCGGATCCGACCCCGAGATGCCCGCTGAAGGCTCTGCCGGATGGATTATTGATTTTCTTAATACAAAAAGGACCGATTATTATAAAGGGGGACTTTTTTCGGAAGTCCCCGGGCACCATGTGATTATAAACAATACCACAAAAGAGCTTAAAGGTTTATTCGGCTATATGAGCGACCCATGGGTAGGAATTAATCTGCCGCAATTCTATGAGGAATATTCTGAAAGTCATTAAATCCGTTGCGATAATCCCAAAAATTGCAGCAGCAGTTTTTGTAAATTCTAAATGCAAACTTCTAAATGCAAAATAAGGGTAAGATACAGGGTTTAATAGGGTATATGAGGGTGGAGGGTGATTTTACCCTTTATTGCCTGCACCTTAAACCTTATAATTGAACCCTCACAGCAAAGAATAGAAAAAATTGAATTAAATTTCCCTGTCTTTCTTTTACTCTTTACGTTTTTTACCACATGAAAAATAAAATCATTTATTTTCCCCTTATATCCCATAAAAGAAGAAGGCGGGGTAGGGGGGCAGGATATTTTAGTCCAACAATTACAGCAGCAATTGTTGATAAAATTAAGTTGTAAATTTCAAAATACAAGATAAAGAGCAAAGGATAAAAAAAATGAAATTTAAATTTCTAATTTTCCTTTTGCCTTTTGAATTATTCAAAAAATGTATTTTTATTTTTCTGGTAATGCTCATTAAAATTTTTGAACTAAAAGACAATCTGATCGTCTCCCGAAAATTCATTACCCTTTAATCCCAGGTGTTGTTAAGCGAATAATATAATCTTGACTGAATAAAATAATAAATTAACTATATTTAATAGTTACAAGCTTTATTTAAAGTATTACTAAGCAAATCATTTTAACTTACTGTTAAAATAGCTATATTATCCAGAAGGATTTATTGTCCATATTACAACCAGACATAAAGATAGATGAAATAAGCAATGCTTCAGGGCAAAGAGTGAAATAATTCCTTTTGCACACAATTTGTTATGGCTTCTGCATGTTCAATTTATATGTAAGGGTTTTGAGGGGAATTTTATTCCGTTAGTTAAAGCAATTGTTTAAAATAATAAAGCT
>JAXHUS010000230.1:0-3677 GCA_034189305.1 Thermodesulfobacteriota bacterium
TCAACAGTCTGTGGCCGAACTGCATTCATCACCTGGGGACGATTTAGTATAATCCTGGCCACGTTATCCTGCTTTTCATAAATTATGTCGTTATAATTCATTCAAATTCCCTCCTAAGTCAATTTTTTACACATTAAAATTAAATAATTATTAAAATTCCAACTCTGTGCTGTTTAAAATAGGCATTCCTGGCGGAGTTGCCTCTACTTCTACCTGTATTCCACAACCCGGGCAGTAAAATTCCCGATAGATCATCCAGTCTTTATCAGGGCCATAGGTTTCAGACTGGATTTCTTTTGGTTCACGATCATAAACCAGGCAGTAATATTTAAAGTTTTCTTTTACACTGCCGTATTTATATCCACAGACTGCACAATAATAAAACTTTTCTCTTTTTTCATCCTCAACAATGTTTATATAAGGAGTGAAATTGATAATACTTTCAGTCAACTTAACTCACCTCCCCGGAAATTTCTTCTTCTTTTTTAAGCTGGGTTAAAAATGAGGGAGAAAATGAAGAGAGCTCATCTATAAGATTCAAAATATGTACAGGATATTCCCTTCGTTTCCTTTTTTCTACCATATCCTTTATATACTGTTTTGCAGGTATTCCATTCCTCAATCTATCTTTTCTCTTTCTTTCTCTAAGTTTGGTAGTTTTTTCGTAATCTATTTTCAGTGTTTCCCGGTCGAAAACCACCCCATAAATCTCAGTTGCCGTTCTCTCACCGGTCATTTTATTTTTTATGTCTTTCATTACCGCCCCGGGGTCCCGTTCCAGTGGATCACCACAGCCGCCGGCACCCAATGACTTCCACCCAATTAAATCACCTTCCTTTAAAGGGCGTATTTTGGTGGAAATAGGAAGATATTCATGCTCTCCTTTCACTAACATATTAATCTCATCTACTCGATAAGGAATTTCACCGTTACTGTCTATTAATTCATTTAAATTGGTATTGGAAGAATATTGAAAACAGGTTGTAGATCCGGGGTATCCTCCGAAAAGTCCCTGGGTGGGGCTAACAAGTCTTCCGCTCCCCATACAGCCGGCCATAAAGAGCGGTGTATTACGAACACTCATTACCATTTCAGGAACGGCCCCCCCCCTATGTTTCCCTATCCCTCCCGAATCAACCGCTGTGCGGTGAGCAAGATAAATAAATGGCGTTTGCATCTCATCCGCTTCTATATCCGGTGCTTCAGCACAAGTATTTCCATGGTAAATTCCGCTATCAACTCCATCTCTATCGAGTCTGGCACCGAAACCGGCCATTCCCTGAACGTTCACACCTGCACAACGACGTCCAAACTGGTCAATTCCTCCATAAAATACGGAAGGCAGGTTGGGAGAAGGACAGTATATATCTTTGTACCTTTTTCCTATAAAAGCAGCACGAGAAATAACTTCATCCATACATCCCATTGCCTGGCTTCCTATACCAATGGGACAGTATCCAACTGCTGCAGTCCTGTCTGCATTTAAAATAGAGCCACAAGATATATTATATTCCAAAACTTTAAAAGTGCCGGAATTCCATCTCAGGTCATAAAAAAGCTGCTCAAGTAAAACAGAAAATGTCAGTCCCTGTACGGCATGTATTGTGCAGTTATTATAACCTGCCTGCTGCGGAGAACTTACAGGTACATGGATGATCAATCTTCTGTCTTTGGTTATCTCCATATCTATCTCAATCATAAGGAGCTTTTCTTCCAGACCTGTGGAGTCTGAGAAAAGCCGGCTGCGATAAATTCCCGGATGAAGGGATTTTAGTCTTTCGCGGGCTAAAACTTCTCCTTCTCTAATATTTTCATGACAGGCATTTGTGAAAAAATCCAGTCCAAAATCATCAATAATTTTGGCAAGACTTCTGCATGCGGTTTCATTACCTCCAATTTTTGCTCGTGTATCAATATCAATTGAACGGGGATCCCTTACCATTCTTGACATCATATTAAAAAGGTCCCTTTTGGGAATCCCTTTTTCGACTAATTTTACACACGGGAAACATAACCCCTCATGATAAAAATCCATAGCGCCCGGCGCAACTCCCCCGGGTTCAATTGCCCCAATTTCTGCAATATGGGTAAAGTTTCCTGTCCATCCAGCCAGTTTTCCCTTATAAAAGAAGGGGGCAATCATAAAAACATCTGGCATATGCATACCGGCTAAATGAGGATCGTTATGTATAAACTGATCGCCTTCATGTATACCTATATCCTGGGAGTAACCTTCTTTTATCATATATTTAATAGCTGAAGAAATAGATTGGATATGCATTAGCATGGCACTTGCCATGTGAACCGTGTCGCCGTCGGGAAGGAAAAATGCCTGGGCAACCTCCCTGGCCTCTCTGGTTACTCCGGAAGTGGATAATTTTACAATGGTCTCCCTTGCCTCCTTAAGGGTTTGGTCAAGACGTTTGTGAAGCATTTCATATTTTACAGGGTCTAACTTGTTTTTCATTTTACTCCCTTCTCCTTAGATTATTAGTAGTCCACAGGGTCAGGGATCAATTACCAGTTAAGCTTTTTCTCAAAAGACTTCAGGAACTAATACACTTTTTCACAACCCAAAATTCATAATAACAATTTTGAGTCAAAATTTTTTCCTGAACCCTGACGTCTGATCCCTGTGAACTGTTACGATTATTAATGTCAAAATTTTTTTTAAGATTGCCTTAAACCGTATAAAATCATGCTTAGAAATTGATTTGCAATTTCTTTTGTGGAAAACCTGCCCTTTTGAGAATACCAACGTACCAGAGAATTGCACATTCCCAGTATTCCATTACTCATAATCTTTATATTTTCAAGGTCGAATTTCCTGAATTCTCCTTCTTGAATACCATCATATATAATTTTTTCAAAAAGGGATTCAAATTCATCGATTCTATCGTCTATATGTTTTTTCAGTTTTTTTGGCAGCTTATAATATTCATTTATCAGCACTGCTGTTTCATCCAGATGTTCACATATTAACGTCAAATGCGTTTCAACGGCTTTACTTAACTTTTTAGAAGGTTTAATATTTTCTGAACAAATATTTTCTAAAGGTTTTGAATAATTTGTAATTGCATTAAGGGCAATCTGATAAAGTAAGTCTTCTTTTGATTCGATATGGTAATAAAGACTTCCTTTTAATAATCCGATGTTGTCGGAGATATCTTTCATTGAAGTTTTATGATACCCCTTTTTTCTAAAAAGTTTTGCAGCCTCTTTAAAAATTTGTTCTTTTCTGTTCATATTTAAACTGTTGTAGATTTTAATGACGAACTATTTTACCAAACGTTTGTTTGAAATATTTTAAAGAAAATTTCAACCTTTGTCAAGGAAAAGTTATTGAGTTTTATCAGGATTTTCCCCAAAAAATTTTAGGGGTCAAAAAGAGTCAACTGATTTTGTTCAGTCGTGACTTTTACAAATTTCACAATTCCCCTATTGACCACTTTCCTTTTTTCCTTTCTCTTCACTACCTCTACCGTCATATAGAATTATTGACTTCTTTCTTGGAGAAAGTCCTGGTATCTTTTTGTCTTGTAGTAAACAGTTATAAATATTAATGCAAAAAAGGACACCTATTATAGGGCATTAAGGCATGAGGGGATACGATGGAGGGAGTTTATTTATCGTATATCTATAAAAGCAATAAAGCAGGTAGAACCTGTACCGTTAAG
>JAXHUS010000231.1:0-8767 GCA_034189305.1 Thermodesulfobacteriota bacterium
TGAAACTCAGGACTCAACTTCAGAAGAGAGGGAAAAACGATTAAAAGAACTTTTAAGTGAATTAAATATTGGTCATCTATCAAAAAATAAGGCTTATACTCTATCCGGTGGTGAAAGAAGGAGGCTTGAGATCACAAGGTGTCTTATTATCTCACCATATTATATTCTTTTAGACGAACCTTTTACAGGTATTGACCCCATTGCCATAAATGAGATAAAAGAAATCATTAGAGATCTTACAAATAAAGGAATTGGGGTTTTAATATCCGACCATAATGTCAGGGAAACATTAGAAATTTGCAATAGAGCTTATATACTGAATGAGGGTAAGATCCTTGAGGGAGGGGTGCCAGAGAAAATAATCAGAAATAGTAAAGTCAGAGAACTTTATTTAGGAAAGGAATTCCGATTATAAGTTATGGCGGTTGAATTAAGACAGAATTTAAAATTAACCCAACAACTGGTGATGACTCCCCAGTTACAACAGGCAATAAAGTTGCTTCAGGTCTCTCGTCTTGACCTTGTAGATATTGTAAGACAAGAGGTTAACGAAAATCCGATACTTGAAGAGGCTCAGGATTCCGGAGAAGGAATAGAAGCCCCGGATATTATTAAAGGAGACGATCTCCATAAACTTGAAAAAGACACTAAAACAAAAAGTGAAGAAAAAATTCTTGAGGACGTAAAGTGGGAAAATTATTCATATAAAATACCCCAGGGAAGTTATTCCAAAGGGAGTATCAATGACGACAAATCCTTTCTTGAAAATATTTTAGCAAAAAAGACTTCTCTTTATGATCATCTTATGTGGCAGCTTTCCCTTTCAAGATTTTTACCGGAAGAATATGAAGCTGGACGGGTAATTATAGGAAATTTAGATAATAATGGATATCTCAAAATTTCCCTTTCAAATCTTACCTCATCACTAAAATGTAATGAGGACTTTTTAGAAAATGTTTTAAAGAAAATTCAGGATTTTGATCCCCCTGGCGTCGCTGCAAGGGATATAAAGGAATGTCTGATTCTTCAGCTTGAATATCTTGAAAAGGAAGATAATCTCCATTCTTTCCATCTGGAAAAGAAGATCATAGAAAATCATCTTGAAAATCTTGGAAATAAAAATTATCAGGCAATCGCAAAAAGTCTGGGAGTTGATTTAGACAGAATAATTGATGCTGCAAAGTTCATTTCATCTTTGGAGCCTAAACCGGGCAGGCCTTTTAATGATATAGAAACCCAATATATCACCCCTGACCTTTATGTTTACAGGCAGGAAGATGATTTCATCGTGTTATTAAATGAAGATGGACAGCCAAAATTAAAAATCAACCCTCTCTACAGTGAGTCATTAATTGAAAAAAATTCTTTCTCATCTGAGACAAAAAGTTATATACAGGAAAAAATGCGCTCAGCAATATGGCTTATCAAAAGCATTTATAATCGTCAAAATACAATCAGAAATGTAATGAAAAGTATTCTCAAGTTTCAAAGGGAATTCTTTGAAAAAGGCCCTGGTTATATTAAACCCATGGTACTTAGAGATGTAGCTGAAGATATTGGCATGCATGAATCTACAGTAAGCAGGGTAACTTCAAATAAATATGTTTATACCGAATATGGAATTTTTGAATTAAAATATTTCTTTAATAGTAGTATAAATTCTTTAGGTGGTGATGTTGTATCTTCAGAAAAAGTTAAGGATATGATAAAGCAAATCATACAGAATGAAATTCCTCAAACACCTCACAGTGACAACAAAATCGTAAAGATTTTAGCCCAACATAACATAAATATAGCAAGAAGGACTGTAACAAAATATCGTGAGATGATGGGTATATTGTCTTCAGCAAAAAGGAAAAAGATCTTTAAATAAAAAATTAAATGTAAATAAAAAAGAGGAAAATATGGATATAAATGTTACCTTTCGCCGCATGGAAGCTGATGATGTTTTAAGGGATTATGTCAAAGAAAAGATTATTCGACTTAAAAAATATGCAAACAAAGTAATTGAAGTTAATGTTATTCTGTCCATAGAAAAACATCGAAATATAACCGAGATAATTTTAAGCGCAGACAAAACCAGACTTACAAGTAAGGAAGAAACCGATGATATGTACCGTTCTATTGATAGTGCTGTGGATAAAGTAGAAAGACAATTGAAAAAGTATAGAGAAAAATTAACTGACCATAAAAGTCATACGAATGAATTAACCTGGAGAAATGAAGAAATATCTTCCCAGTCTTTAAAGGACGAGAAGGTACCCCAGGTTATTAAAACAGACAAGTTTTTTGTTAAACCTATGACCTTAGAAGAAGCTACCATGCAAATGGACCTATCAGATAACAATTTTCTGGTTTTTATTGAAGCAAAATCAGAAAAAGTCGAAGTTATTTATCGTCGTAATGATGGGAATTATGGGCTAATTGAACTGATACAAAAAGAGGGAATTTAAAAATGAAGATTCTGGAGTTTCTTGATGAAAACAGAATTATTTCTGAACTAACTTCAACTAAAAAAGTTGAAGTTTTAAAGGAATTAATTGCGACTCTTGCCACATATGAAAAAAATATTGACAGAGAAGAACTGCTCAGGGTTTTATTAGAGAGGGAAGAATTGGGCAGTACCGGGATAGGAGATGGCATTGCCATTCCTCATGGAAAACTTAAGGGAATAGATAAAATAATAGCTGTTTTCGGGAGAAGTTTTAAAGGGGTGGATTTTAAATCCATGGATGGTAAGATGGCCCAACTATTATTTCTCCTTGTGGCACCTGAAAATTCCGCCGGTATTCATCTTAAAGCCCTGGCAAGAATTTCCAGGCTTCTAAAGGATAGCACTTTTCGAAAAAAATTGATTGAAGCAAAAGGCAGCACTGAAATCCTTGAGGTAATTAGAAAGGAGGACGAAAGATACTAAAAGATTTATCAAAACAAAACAGATAAAAACATTCTAAAAAGGGTATAAGACCTTAAATCCTGAGGAACAAATCCTAAACAACTGCAAATAATTCGGCACAACATTAAATAATGTTTTTAAATCTCTGTCATTTGATATTATTTAGTATTTAATATATATTTCATTTATTATTTAATTTGTAGTTCATTAGATATTGAAGCAATTACAGGGAAGTTAATAAAATATGCAAAATTTAAGACTGGTAGTTATTACGGGTCTATCTGGATCAGGCAAGAGTACCGCAATTAAGTCTTTGGAAGATATGGGTTTTTTTTGTGTAGATAATATTCCCACCCCTCTTATCCCAAAATTTATAGAACTCTGTGAAGGATTTACATGGGAAATAAATAGAGTAGCAATGGGTATTGATATCCGTGAAAGAAATTTTTTAGAAGAATTTCCTCTTATGGTAAAAGAACTTAAAAAAGCAGATTATAAAATTGAAGTATTTTTCCTGGATTGTGAGGATGAGATTCTGGAAAGAAGATATAACGAAACAAGAAGGCAACATCCTCTGGCAAAAAAGGGTTCTGTAAAAGAAGGAATAATAATGGAAAGAAAAAGATTATCCAATTTAAAAAGTATGGCCGATACAGTGATAGATACTTCCATTATTAATGTCCATCAGCTTCAGAAGACCGTTAAAAACTATTTCAAAACAGATATAAAAGCTCCTAAAATGTCTGTAAATCTGGTTTCTTTTGGTTATCGTCATGGCATACCATATAACGCCGATATAGTACTGGATGTAAGGTTTCTACCAAATCCGTATTTTATTGAAGGATTAAAGCATTTAAATGGAAAGGACAAAAAGGTAAGTGATTATGTTCTAAATTGGGAGATTACAAAAAACTTTATAGAAAAAATTAAAGATTTCATAAACTTCTTGATACCCCACTATGAAAAGGAAGGCAAAACATATTTAACATTGGCATTTGGATGTACAGGGGGAAGGCACAGGTCTGTGGCTATAGTAAACGAAATAAAAAAACTATTTGACATGGAGAAATATTTAGTAAATATAATGCATCGAGACATTGATAAAAAATGAAAAAAAAATGGTTGGAATTGTAATTGTTACCCATTGTAATTTATCGTCTGCTTTCCTGGAGGTTGTAAAGGAAATTGCTCAAAAAATCGATTATTGTGAAGGTGTTGGAATTAATCCCCAGGAAAGGGGTGAAGAAAAATCACTTCAGACAATTATTGAAGCCATAAAGAAAGTCGATCAAGGAGACGGCGTGCTTCTTTTAACGGATATGTTCGGAGGAACGCCCACAAATCTTTGCCTTTCTCTCCTTGAAGAAGGAAATATAGAAGTACTGACCGGTATCAACCTGCCCATTATACTAAAATTAGCCACTATAAAAGAAAGGCATGATATAAAAATGTTAGGCAAAATGCTTAAAGAATATGGGCAGCAGAATATTTGTTTTGCCACAGAGATGTTGGAGAAAAAGCCGGGGAAGAAGGAATCATAAGCTGGAAACGGGAAATCATAATGAACAGGGCACGGACAAAAATGACTTCTGCCGTCTGATATAAGATTCTAATGAAAGCAATAGACAGCTTAATAAAACGAAAGAAAACCCGTCAAATAATTCTCGGCAGGGTTAAAATCGGTGGTAACGCTCCAATATCAGTCCAATCTATGACAAAATGCAATACATCCGATATTAAAGCATGTATATCCGAGATTAACGCCCTGGAAGCTGCCGGCTGTGAAATTGTCAGAGTAGCAGTTCCGGACAGGAAAGCAGCTTACAGTTTAAATAAAATAAAAAAGAAAAGCACTGTTCCAATTGTTGCCGATATTCATTTCAGGTCAGATTTTGCTTTAATAGCATTAGAACAGGGGGTAGACGGTTTGCGCATTAATCCTGGAAATATCGGAGGAAAGAAAAGGCTTGTAGAAATCGTAAAAAGAGCAAAAGAAAGGGGAATTCCTATAAGAATAGGTATAAATAGCGGATCTCTGGAGAGGATTTTTAATAATCAATATGGTAGTAACAGACATCTGGCAATGGTCGAAAGTGCTTTAAGAAATATTCAAATTATTGAGGATGCAGGTTTTAATAAGATAAAAATTTCCTTAAAATCTCCCTCTGTAATTGAAAGTATTTCAGCTTATAGAATTCTTTCTGAAAAGACTCCTTATCCTTTACATGTAGGAATAACAGAAGCCGGTACAGTCTTTTCAGGAACTATAAAATCCGCGGTAGGTATTGGAATATTACTTTCGGAAGGAATTGGAGATACTATCAGGGTTTCTCTTTCCGGACCCCCTGTTTTTGAAGTAAAGGCAGGTTTTCAAATTCTAAAGGCTCTAAAATTAAGAGAGATAGGAGTGGAGATAATTTCCTGCCCTGGTTGTGGACGGAGTGAAATTGATATTCATAATCTTGCCATGAAAGTTGAAGAGAAGCTGTCAGGTATAAAAACGCCAATCAAGATAGCAGTTATGGGGTGCAGTGTGAATGGTCCCGGAGAAGCAAGGGATGCTGATATAGGGATTGCAGGGGACAAAAAAGGGGGAGTGCTTTTTAAGGATGGGAAGATTACAGGTAGGGTAGATGAAAAGGAAATATTGAATATATTAATTGCTGAGGTAGAAAAATTCTTAAAAGGAAAAGAGTCATTAGTTCATTAGTTATCAGTCAATATCATTAAGTTACTAAATTCTATTCTGTCATTTCGAGGCACATTAGCGACGAGAAATCTTTTGATTAACAACAGAGCGCTGATCTGAGCTTAAGTTAATCATATTGAGTCATTAGTTATATAACGAATAAGGGATTTTTTATGTTATTATCCAGGATGTTTTTTCATACCAGTAAGGAAATTCCCTCTGATGCTGAAATTTTAAGCCACAAACTTATGATTAGAGCCGGCATGATCCAGAAACTGGCATCAGGAATTTACAACCATCTTCCTTTATTTCAAAAATCAATCAAAAAGGTAATAAAAATAGTACAGGAAGAAATGGATGGGACAGGTGCCCAGGAAGTAAGTTTACCTTTTGTGCTTCCCGCTTCTTTGTGGAAGGAAAGTAAAAGATGGTTGTATTACGGAAAAGAGCTTTTAAGGTTTCAGGACCGCCATGAACGGGATTTTTGCCTGGGTCCAACTCATGAAGAGGTAATTACTGATCTTGTAAGGAGGGAAGTAAATTCATACAGACAACTTCCCTTAATCCTCTACCAGATTCAAACAAAGTTTCGTGATGAAATCCGGCCCCGCTATGGAGTAATGAGGGCAAGGGAATTTATCATGAAGGATGCCTATAGTTTTGATATTGATGAGGCTTCTGCTTCCGAAAGCTACCATAATATGTACGATACATATTTTAGAATATTTAACAGATGTGGTTTAGAATTCAGGGCTGTTGAAGCTGATACCGGTTCTATTGGAGGCAGTTTCTCCCATGAATTTATGGTTATTGCAGATACTGGAGAAGATTTGATAATAAGCTGTGATAAATGTAATTATTCTGCCAATGTTGAGAAGGCTGAAATAAAACTTAAAGAAATTAATAACTTATTTTCCGAACGGAAAGAAAAAAAACTGATGCCTACTCCGGATCAAAAAAAAGCAGAGGAAGTAGCAAAATTCCTAAATGTATGTATTAAAGATATAGTTAAGACCCTCATCCTTGAAACTGAAAATGGACCAATCGCTGCCATATTGAGAGGTGATCATGAATTAAATATTGCAAAATTAAAAAATGTTATTGGCTGTAATTTTCTAGAACTTGCAGAAGAAGAAACTATAAAAAAGGTAACAGATGCCCCCCAGGGTTTTGCAGGCCCTGTTAATTTGAAAATAAAGATTTATGCCGACCATGAAATTAAAGGTATGATTAATTTTGTTACCGGAGGGAACATCAAAGATACTCATTTTATTAATGTAAATTTTGAAAGGGATTTCAAGATATTCAAATTTGCAGATATAAGATGTGCAAAAACTGGTGATCCCTGCCCCCGTTGTTCGGGAATCCTGACCGAATCAAGGGGAATTGAAGTGGGACATATTTTTAAATTAGGGACAAAATACAGCGAGGCCCTTAAAGCAAATTATCTTGATAAAAAGGGCAAAGAACATCTGATAGTGATGGGATGTTACGGAATCGGAATAGAGAGGATTATAGCTTCTGCTATTGAACAATATCATGACGAACATGGTATTATATTCCCAGCTTCTGTTGCCCCATTCCATTTTATAATTTTACCCGTTAATATGGAAAATAATGAGGTTAAAAAGACAGCAGAAAAAATTTATGATGAATGTAAACACAAAAATTTAGAAGTTATTCTCGATGACAGAAAAAGCCAGGCAGGGGTTAAGTTTAAAGATGCAGATCTTATTGGCATACCATTCAGAATTACTGTAGGCATAAAAAGCTTAAGGCAGGGAAAAGTGGAGATAAAAGAAAGAAAAACCGGAAAAACTGAACAGGTTGAACTATCCGATATTTTAGACAGGCTTTTAAGAATTAAAAACAGCTTTAAATAAAAATGTCCAATGCCAAAAGCATAAAGCCTAAATAAATGTCAGGAGAAAAATGCTTAAAATTAGATAATGCCAGTTGCTTGTCCTCAATTCTCCGTTTAAAGGTTTCAAGTATTTATAAAATCAATGCAACATTCTAATGACAACAAACAACGGATACTATTTGAATGATCCGGATTGGTGATATAATTGAAAGTATAAAAGAGTATCATCCTGAGGCTGATATTCAACTGGTTGAAAGGGCATATGTATACTCTGCAAGGGTTCATAAAGGTCAGTTAAGACTTTCAGGAGAACCTTATCTTATCCATCCTTTAGAAGTTTCATGGATTCTGACGCAACTTAAATTGGATGAATCCAGTATTGTAGCCGGCCTGCTACATGATACCTTAGAAGATACATTTGCCACACCCGAAGAAATTGAAGAAAATTTCGGCAAAGAAATTATAGGGCTTGTACAGGGAGTTACAAAAATAAGTAAAATGACATTCTATTCCAGGGAAGAAAGACAGGCGGAAAATATGAGGAAAATGATCCTGGCCATATCCAAAGATATACGAGTATTGCTTATAAAACTGGCAGATAGGATTCATAATATGAGAACACTGGAATTCTTACAAAAAGAAAAGCAATTGGGTATTGCAAAAGAGACGTTGGAAATCTATGCACCCCTTGCCAACAGAATGGGCATATACAAGATAAGAAGTGAGCTTGAAAATTTAAGCCTGTGCTATTTAGAACCTGAAGCTTATAAGGAGATTGTATCTAAAGTAAATTCCGTAAGCAAAGAAAGGAATAAATATATTGAAGAGGTAACAACAATAATTCAGGAAAAACTGAACAATTTTAATCTAAATTCTAAGGTAACCGGAAGGCCAAAACATTATTATAGCATCTATCAGAAAATGTTAAGGCAGGAAATTGCTTTTGAGGCAATATACGACTTAATAGCTTTTAGAATAATTGTTGACTCTGTAAAAGAATGTTATGAAGTCCTGGGAATAATTCATTCCTCATGGAAACCTGTTCCGGGGAGATTTAAAGATTTCATTGCTCTGCCTAAGACAAATAGATACAAATCTCTTCACACTACAGTTGTAGGCCCCTATGGAGAAATGATTGAAATTCAGATAAGAACAGAAGAAATGCACAAAATTGCAGAACTTGGGATAGCCGCCCACTGGAAATATAAAGAAGGGAAACCGGATGAAGAGAATATTGATCAACATATTACCTGGATAAGGGAATTATTAGAATGGCAGCAAAATTTAAAGGACCCCCGGGAATTTCTGGACATGGTTC
>JAXHUS010000232.1:0-2344 GCA_034189305.1 Thermodesulfobacteriota bacterium
CAAAACTTTTGCCGAGTCTTTAGTTTTAGGGAGGATATTATGACAAACATCAATGGCCTCCTGCCATTTTTCATCATCCATAAGGCTAAGAACGCTTACTATTTTTTCTTCTATCACATCCTGATTAAAATCTGCATTATTATTTGGAGAGCCACAACAGTTTTTGTATTTTTTCCCACTTCCACATGGACATGGTGCATTTCTTCCTATCTTCAATTAACTTTCTCCTTTTTAAATAAAAGAATTTTATATAGAATTTGATTTTATGATATATAAAATAAAAAGAAAAATATAGGGCATTTTTTAATTAATTTAAGTAGTCAGTTAATTTGTTGCCAATTGTCCATACAAAAGAAGGAAAAAAGCCAATCAATTTAATTAATAGTTGGATGATAGTACTGAAACCTTTTATTGGATTATGAAAAACAATAGTATTGTTAAAGTAACATTAACATTATTGACATTATTGCTGTTATGTAAATTAACCAGCTTTGCAGAAGAAGGTGATGTACTATGGAATATAGGTTTTGTTCATTGTTGGTCCCAACCGGCAGTAACAGAGGGCAAAATCTTCCTCCCGGGTAAGGACGGTGGCTTTTATTGTATTAATGCCATGACAGGAGAAAGTTTATGGAGTAATAATGATTTTCCCGGTAACACAACCTCAGCAACTGTTTCTGGCGAAAATGTGTTCATATCTACTGGAAGTTGGGGATCCAATCCTAAAACATACTGCTTTGATTCAAAAGACGGCAGTATTATATGGGAATCGAATAAAATAAGCACTGGTGTAGGAATTCCAGTGGTAGACGGTAAGGTTTATCTCGGAGGTGATACAGTTTGCTGTCTTGATGCTGATAATGGAAATCTTATATGGGAGACATCTCCTTCCATTAAAGGTGGAGGAATTACCATTGCCAATAACGAAGTTTATGTTGCCAGTGATAGAATTTACTGCCTTGATATAAGTTCAGGAGAGAAAAAATGGGAATTTTATGAAGGAGATACCTATTTTGAATCACCTGTTATAACCGATACTAAATTAATTATTGGAACTTCATATCCGAATGTTAACGGCATTTATTGTATTGATACACAATCCGGAAGTAAACTGTGGAAACATTCATTAGATGGTAATTGTTATCAAATGGCACCGGCTATTTATCAGAATATGGTCTATATTACTTCCAGAGAAGGAAATCTGGTCTGTATTGATATTGAAACAGGTTTCCTTATCTGGGAAAGAGAAGTAAGGGCGGAAGGGAGTGCCCCCCAGAGCCCTATCGTAGTTGACGGCAGGGTTTATATTCAAAGTGATGATGATGGAATTTGCTGTTTGTCTGCAGAAAATGGCGAAATTATCTGGAAGGAAGTAAATAGTGCCGGCATTTCATGGGGAGGCTACGCTATTGCGGGTAAAAGGCTGTACGTTGTATATGACTGGAACGGGATTTACTGCCTTGACGCAGGAGATATTAATGGCATCTGGCCTATGGTTAGATTTAATACTGCTCAGACCGGCGCTTATATTTATTCTGAATCTGTCCCTTATGCTGATTTTTCAGCCATTCCAACTACAGGTACGGTTCCTCTTACCGTTGAGTTTACTGACATATCTACCGGTAATATAAATAACCGGCTCTGGAATTTTGGTGACGGAAACGAAACTACAGAAGAAAATCCAATACATGTATATTATACCACCGGAGACTTCACTGTTTCTTTAACTGTTGAAGGCCCGGGCGGAACTGATATAGAAATAAAAAATAATTATATCAGCGTTTCAGAAGAGCCGGTTCCATGTACTGCCTGGAACCTTCTGGAAAGAAAAGGAGAAGATATTAATTTATTAAGGGAAATTCGAGATAAAAAACTTTATAAAACAGATTTTGGGAGAAAATGTGTTTATCTTTATTATCACCATTCTTGCGAAGTAAATAGCATTTTAAAAGAAAATCCATATTTAAATAAAAGGGCAAAAAATCTTCTTCAGATATTACTTATCAGATTTAAGGAACTTGAAACAGGAGATAATATACCCGCAAAAGATGAATTAAATCAAATTCTTGAATTTACCGACAAATTATCCTCTTTAAGTTCAAAAAGTCTAAAAGATAACATAAAATGGTTTACCGAAAATTTATCGGATATTTATAAAAGTTTTTGGGAATAAATGCAAACAAAGGCATTAGCTTAAGCTTATTAACTCAAGTTTCGCAGGAAATATTTAAAGGTATTTCCAATTTAGTGTTCATCAAATTATCAATTAAATTAAGCAATTGTGAAACTTTTACTTTTGAAATTTTTAATGAAAGTATCTCTATTGACAGACACAAAATGACTT
>JAXHUS010000233.1:0-2702 GCA_034189305.1 Thermodesulfobacteriota bacterium
AAATAGCGCCCTACCCTATTTTATTCATAAATGAAAGAAGATAATATCCTGTACAAAAAGAGGAGAGCAGATGAGCTGGTTTTTAATGCCTGGGCGGCATTTGAAGAAGGAATGATACCTCAGGCTTTAACTATGGCCAGACAGGCGATTGTTTTATGGAAGAATTGTGAAGATGCATATAATATTATGGCAATGATAGCGTTAAATAAAAAAGAATTTTCAGAGGCTGCAAGATTTTTTGAAACTGGCAGAAAAAAAGCAGAACAAACCCTTAAAAAGGACAAAATAGAGAAAAAGTATTATTGGAGCAATCCCAGGGCAAATGTTCTTTTTAAAGCCCTGTATGGAATAGGTTTGGTGCACTACTTACAGGGTAATTTAAAAGAAGCTGAAAAGGAATTTTCAAACCTTCTAACTTTAGATTTAAATGACAGGATGAGAGCTTGTGGACTTTTAGGTGAAATCTATCATAAATTGGGTAATTTTTCCGGAGCAAAGGAGTGTTATCTAAATACTTGCGATATTTCCGGGAGTCTTTATAATTATGCTCTACTCCTGTTTAAGACAAAAGAACTGGATAATGCTGTTTTACATCTACGAAAAGGCTTTTTTACAAATATCTATATCCCTCCCATTCTCCTGGGAGCAGAAATTTTGAAGAAAAATTGTTGTTATGACAATAGTTCTGCCGAAATACGTTATGCTGAAGAATACGTGGAACGCTGTCGGTCTCTATGGACCGACAATAAAGACTCCATTAAATTTTTAATTTCAGTATGGGAGGACCATAAGGTAATGGAAGAATTAGAAGAATTTATAAAGATTAAACGGGAATTTGGAAGAGAAGGGGGTATTAAAAAATTTGAAATAATAAATAGAATAAATGAAATGAAACTTCCTTCTCGCCTTTTTAAAAATAATCCGGAAATATCAAGTCGTGTAAGGAGTAAAATAATATAAAACACAAAGCAATCCTTACACTTATTTATTCTGCTGGTTTAAGGATTGATGAAGTTGTAAAGTTAAACGATAGAGGATATTGACAGGAAGGGAAAACTGATCCATATTAAAGCAGCGAAGGGAAGAAAAAATCGCTATACATTGCTTTCAGATATAGCCTGGGAAATGTTACGAGAGTATTGGAAAGAATATAGACTTACTAAATGGTCATTTCCAGGTCAAAATAAAGAAAAACAAGTAACTACCAGAACAGTTAATAAAATATTTGCAAATACATATAAAGAAATTTAAATCCAAACATCATTACAATATCAATTCTATAAAAAAAAGAATTAATTCCATAAAAAAACGAATTAAAGGATTAAGGATTCCCATGTATACCAGGATAAGTATTATAAAGAGACCATAGGGCTCAAGACTTTCTAATTTTTGACTAAAACTATCGGAAGATAGACCCATTAAAATTTTTGAACCGTCAAGGGGGGGGGATGGGAATAAGATTAAAGGAAGCAAGTATTATATTGATTTGTGCAGTAATAAGCAGCACTGTAGAGATGACACTGGCCGATAATCCAAAACTTTTATATATGAATAAACAAATGGTAGCGATAAGAATATTGGATAGAGGCCCGGCAGCGGAAATCCAGATTAAACTCTGCCGATAATCTTTTGTATTGTAAGGGTTTACAGGGACAGGCTTTGCCCAGCCGAATCCAAAAATAAAAAGTAATAAAGTTCCCAGCGGATCGATATGGGGAGCTATACGAAAAGTCAACCTTCCCGACATTCTGGCTGTGGGATCACCTAATCTGTCCGCCACCAGACCATGGGATACTTCATGAGCTATTACAGAATAGAGTAGGGGGATTACCAAAAGAAAAAAAGAAATTGGATCTTGAAATAATAAATTAATCAGTCCCATTATTTTCTCCCAGTTTAAGGTGAGAATAGTTTTTGGACAAATGCTCCTTTAATTCGTCCTTCCAGACTTTAAGTTCCGGTATATAGCCCAACATGGTTGCAAGCCTTCGTATTCCCAGTTCAGTTTTCGCATCTTCAATCTCTCCTGTGTGACACTTTAAAAGGGCATCATTCAATTCCAAAAAGATAAACCGTGCTCCCTCCTCCATGGGGGAACCGTCACCATAAAAGGGTTTTTGCTGTTTCGGGGAAACTTCCACAGCTCTAAAATAGATCTTTTCTGAATCCACTCCGGGTGAAGAGAAAACTCCACCGCCCAAAGGAATTAATTGAGAATCATTAACAATAAATCCTGCTTCTTCTTTTATTTCAATGCAAGCCCTTTTATCAATTTCAGATTTTGAATATTCTCCTTCTTCAAGCCCACCGGCTACAAGTTCTTTTACAGTTTTATATATTTTATTATCTAAAATCTTTTTTAATGGATGGTCCTTTCGAAAATATGCTGGTGGACGAATTCCTTCTCGCAAACCAACCCAGATCCTTCTTCCATTATCTATATGATACAGTACTATGGCAACAGAATCAATTGAAGGTTTCTCAAGAATATCACACTGGTATGCTCTGGATTCACTCCCATCTGTATATATATTTTTTAGTTTAAGCCTTTTTAGATTTAAAAAATGTTCGTTTTTCTTCAGCTTCTTTCTCTCATCTATAATTTCAATTTTTTCGAGAACCTTATTTTCCATTTTTTAAAAATCTATAAATTAATTTAAATTATTAGTCTAATTATTTGAAATTAATATATTATCTATAAG
>JAXHUS010000234.1:0-2413 GCA_034189305.1 Thermodesulfobacteriota bacterium
TCTGAAGTAAGATTCTGGTGTAATAATAATCTTATTGATGTTCAAAGAGTTAAAAATTGTGACTTAAATATAGTTCACTTTTAATTTTTAAACAGTTCACTTTTAAAATTTAGCTAACATATAAAATCTTTTAAAATTTAAAATCCTTCGTAACAGTTCACAGGGACCAGGGATCAGTCAAGCTTTTTCTCAAAAGACTTTAAGAACTCTAAAAGTTTTTAACAAACCAGAATTCACAATAACTATTGTTAGTTAAAGTTTTTTTCTGAAGCCTGACAACTGATCCCCGTGAACTGTTATGATCTTTATCTTCCAAAGTCTGGCAGTTAAAGGTTACTTGAAATTAAAAAAGTCCTGGGAGGGATCATGACTATTTAGATAAATTCTAATATTTTTAAGCATCTGCCATGCATTTTCCTCTTCCTTGCTTAATTTGCAAGAATCAGACGCTGTTTTATCAATAGACCCTGTACTGTAAATCAGTATATCTTTTCCATCTTCCCTTTTCTTTAACCTTGTGGCCACGGCCAGTTTTTTTACCTCTTCTTCATTCCTGTCCAGCATCTTTAGAATAGTCTCTTCACTAATGCCCTCTTTCTTTAGTTCTATTATTTCATCTACCCCTAAAAATATTCTTTGTCCCTTTCCTGTCTCAAAAAATATTTTGGCAATCCCTTCAATAAGAAAGTCTTTATCCAGTTCCTTTAATATATTTTTTAATTCGTTATAAGAGATATTCTCTTTTTCCGCCGCTCTTTTAAGTACAGTAAATATTATCTCCCCTTTAATTCCAGCTTTCTTTAACATCACAATGTCTTCTGCATTTAATGTATTTCCACTAACAGGCACAAATATTAAAAGGGAAAGGATTAAAAGACGGCAAACTTTTAATTTAAACATCTGTTCTCTATATTATTAACTTTGACAATTTCTTCCGCTGTTTTCTCAAGGACAGGTATAATCTCCTGCCACTCCTGAAAAAACGGCAAAAGCTCGTATTCTATGACATCGGCAAGATGTATAAAATCTGTCCTTTCTTGAGCATCAGCCATTACTTCCAGAGTCATTTCAAAATATTTTAATTTCTGGTTCAAAGTTTTTCCTTTATGGATTATTTTATCATATCTAATTCCCAGAAAGCTTCCAAGATTTGGTATTATTTTATAAAACCAGTCGATTATATCTAAGACGTGGGTAAATTTTCTTCCCGCTTCTTCCAGTTCCCATCCCCTAAAGTCATGGGCCAGGCTTTCCAGGGTGGTAACCAGATTCTTAAGATATTCCTTTGCATCAGTAAGATATGTCCTTGCAAGATTGTAGGGTGTGTCACTTTTTATCTCCAGGGATTCAATCTTTAAATCACAAAATTTACCGAGATTTTTTTCTTCGTCCAATGAAATCTCCTTTCCATTAAGTTTAACCTGAGTTATTATCTGATTTTGATCCAGATGGCTCCGGCTGATCTCTTTAAGTAGTTCTGAAAGATGCTTATCCTGAAAATTTCCGTTAAGTTCCTTATTTGTTCCATTAATATTTAAAATCATGGCGGAAATTCCTCCTTTATTTAATTAGCTTTTTTCGAGCTGCAGCGGCCCGCAGGGATATACGGCCACCCTTGCTTTTTCCGGAAACTTCCCCTTTAAGACATCAAGACAGCTTTCCCAATCTTTGAAAAGTTTAACCTGTGAAGGGTAGTGATCGTATATATCCCCCTCAATAAGATTTGGAGAGACAAAAGCAAAATCACGGTTATTGAAAAGTTCCTTAAATGAACCATGATTGTCACGACGAACATACATCCGCATTCCTTTATCGCCCAGACCATGAAAGCCACATCCCTCACTTGCGGCAGTAATAATAATAATTGTTCCTCCTTTTTTAACAATTGACCTTTTTTCATCCCTTGTACTCCATATATTCAATGCATTTAATGCCTGAAGCATTTCAGTGTCCTTTGGGAATGCGTTAAAAATCCCTATATCCATTCCATAGCAGGATTTGGTTCCATAGATTTCTCCGGCATATTTGCCCGCCACGTTAAATGTCTTTTCAGGTTCGCCGGAAAAAATTGCCGCAGTCTTGCCTTCTGAATTGTTTATTGTATTTATTATAAAATTTAGTCCTGCTATTTTTGCTGCTTCATCAATCTCAGCCCTCCTTAAGTTCCCCTCTATTTTCCCTATTTCTCCTGAAAGGGATTTTTTAACCGGCTTATGGTTTGCCTCGATGGTTTCCATTCCGGAAATTCCAGGCAAAACAATCTTTCCGCCCCCGCTAAAACCTGCATAGGGATGCGGAGAAAGCATACCAATTCCGATTTTAAAATCCGCCTCATAGAAAAATCGATTAATGTAAAGGGGGGTTCCGTAAGTAGTCTCTCCTATAAAGATAAGGTTCTCATAACAATTGTGAT
>JAXHUS010000235.1:0-9013 GCA_034189305.1 Thermodesulfobacteriota bacterium
CAATAGAAGGAAATGTCCCGGATTTTCTGGACATTCCCATAGGATGCAAATTTAATCCGAGATGTCCGGTGGTTTTACCCCCTTGCAAGGAGAAGGAGCCCGACCTTATTGACGTCTCAAAAAACCATCTGGTCAGATGTTATAATTATAAATCTTATCTTCCCGGATAAATAAGGAAAGCATCTGTATTAACCCAAAAATTGCTACTGCAATTTTTGGGTTTACGGACTGCAAATATCAGAAGGATTCTAATATTATAGTATCTGATGATGTATAGATACCCTCCTCTCCCCAGAATTCCGCCCAAACCCTCTTTTCTCCAAGCCCCTTTGAAAGCAGCCATAATTTCTGGGGTTTTACTTTCTGCCAGGGGGACCACAGATGACCATTGTTAGAGAAACGAATATAACTTGCTTTGCCGGGAATAATACAAATGACTGCCGGCCTTTTGGAGGTAAATACTTCTCCTCTATTTATGGAAATGCTTCCTTTATTGGAATTGTAAGTAAAGTTTACACCCTGGCTTTCACCCTGTTTATTAATCACCTTAACTGGAATATTGACCTCCGGAGGGGGGTAGATTAAAATTATTATTATGGAAGGAGCTTTTACAACAATTTTTTCATCGGTCCAGGAAAGAATTTCTGCCTTTTCTTCTCCAAAAATCACTGTTCCCTCTTCTCCAAAATTTTTTCCGTAGATGGTCACATGGGTATCCATTACGCCGGAGGGTGGATAAATACTTAAAATTTCAGGCAACAGCGTCCCTCCCGGATGAGATAGAAAACTTTCCGTCCACCATGGCCTGGGAGGAAGCTCATCCTTTTCCACTCTATCTTCCCATTCACTGTCACTTAACCTATACCAATCCTCCTCGATAAATTCGTAATAACTCATAACAAAACCCACCCCTGCAAGGGTTTCACCCCCTGGTTCTTTATAAATAATAACAATGGGGTTTAACCTCCCTACTCCCTCATGCAGAACCCTTTTTGTATTGCTGTCGGTACATACATCTGCTACCAGAGTCGGCTTTTCATCTCCAATCCCCCCTTCTTCTCCAAAAAAGGAAAGAAGAGAGATTCCAAAACCGTTAATTGCGGACTGTTCTTCTTCGGACAAGGCCGTTCCTTGAAGTTCTTTTCCAGCATAAGCTCCGAATATATCAAGATAGTTAACAAGGGTATCAAGGCATCTCTTATGCGCGGCAGGAAGGACCCCTTCCTTTTCCAGTTCCGTGAGTAATTTTGTGCAAAGGGATGAAAGCTCCATATAGAATTCAGGGATGGGCTCTACAAAACCCTCTCCCCTTCCGGCCAGGCAGGGGACATAGGTAGGTTTTGCATACATGATGTAATCATGACGAAGCTGTGTCCAGGATGAAAGGGAGGTATTTAGCTTTTCGTCCAGCCAGCTATCTTTTTGCATAAACAGTGGGTAAGCCTCGTTACCCCTGGTATCTGCAAGGAGCGGTTTTAAACAGTACAGCCAGTTATTATAAACGCTTTTTTTCCATTCGGACCCACTCCAGTGGGAAAACTCTAATTTAAGTTTTTCCAGCTGCTCTTCAAGACCGTTATAATCCTGCTTTTCTTTTTTTAAGAGTTCACCGGCTCTTTTTGATGAAAGTAACGCTTCCATTACATCAAGACCCATGGGAAGCAGTCTTTCAGACACATGGGGAAAAGTGGTCTGCTGAAACACATATCCGTCAGCAACCCATCTCTCACCCATAAACTGGATATATTTATTGGGTATCTGGTCGGGATATTGTAATGGAACGGGAATAATCCGGGATGTGGGGTATTTATCTTTCCGGAATTCCCCTTGAAGTTTTGCCACTTCAATATCGTCCTCAAGTATATCTAAAACAAAATCAGGGCCAAAGACTGCCTCTGCCGCCTCTAAAACCTGAGGGGGAGTGATGGAATCCGCAACTCCGGCCATAAGAGAAGTTACCCTATACAGTTTCTCCCAGTAAGTTTTCATATCAGGGTCGTCATTTAACATTTTTGCCACTATTACTGCCTGACGAAGCTCCTTTAATGCATCTTCAGGAAAATATTTATCCTCAATTCTAAATATCCTTCGTGACAACCATTTCATACAGCGAAAATACGACTCCAATTTCGCATCACCTTCGTAATGTCCCCTTGGTTTATACTGGGTATAATCATCTCCAGGATAAAATTCCGTAACATTATGGTTGATGATTTTCTGAATATATGCGTTGGCCTCATCCTCCACATAGGAAGCAATCGGATAGCTTTCATCTAAAAGTCTTGCCGCCACTGAAAAGATAAGCACATTTTCCCATGCTGCTTCTTTTAAATCAGGAAGGGAAACGGTATCATGGAAATCTTCAGCCTTTCCGGTTATATCCATTACCAGGGAAAAGAGAAGGTCAAAGAGATGCTCCTTTTCCATGGTCATTAAAAGGTCATCATGGACTACATGAAAAATATTAAGCATGGCATCGGTAGTAATAAAGACCGATACTCCTTTATAGGCAATTTTGCTGTATGCATCTGAGATAAATGACTCATCCTCATCCTCAAGAACCACAAATCCTTGCTCAAAAAGTTTTTTCTTTGCCGGCTCCTCAAGGGAATAAATTCCCTCAAGGGCCTCCAAATTTTCAGGTATTCCAATCTTTTCTACAACACCGGCAGATGTGTTAATACAGGCAATAAAGATTATTAAAAACAAGGTTATGATTGTGCTATTAAACCTTTTTAATTTCCCTTTATTCATTTAAGTATAACCATCTGATAAATACAGACCCTGGAAATTCCTGATAAAGACTTTATTGTAACCCTTTGCAAATTAACGTATGGTAAGATATTATTTATTATACTCGGGCTACTTTTAGGTTTCAACTTAAATAAAAGAAAAATCGGATATATACCTTCTATTTAAACAAATGATTATCTGAGAAACCGGGAATTCCGGAATATGTTTGGTTATTGTTAATAAGCCCTTTGTATGTTAGAATTTATTATCTATAAATTTAATAATGGAGTAAAGAAAAATGTCTTTTCAGGATGATGATTTATCCTTTTTTGATAAGCCGGAAATTTTAAATTTTATCTTTTATCCCCGGAAAGATATTGAGGTGTCAAAGGCGGGCATAACCTGTTTTATAGAGGTTGAAGAGGGGATCAAAATCGGTTGCCGGTTTTATTTAAAAGAGATAAGTTACCCTTCTATTCTTTACTTTCACGGAAACGGGGAAACCATTGGAGATTATGATTATGTGGCTCCCCTGTTTAACGAAAGGGGCATTAATCTTTTTGTGACTGACTATAGAGGTTATGGATTGAGCAATGGCATGCCCACAATGACAAATTTAATAAAAGACGCCCATCCGATCTTTAAAGGATTTAAAAAAATAATTGAAAAGGAGGGTTGCGCAAAAAGCCTTTTTTTGATGGGACGTTCTCTTGGAAGCAGCCCTGCTATAGAACTTGCTTATCATTATCAATCTGAAATCTCTGGACTTATTATTGAATCCGGAGGCGCCGACTTTTTCCGTCTTTTGAGATTTTTTGGAATTATGGCGGAAGGTTCTTTAAAGGAAAAAACAGAAAGGGCTTCCAATAAGGCTAAAATCAGGGGAGTTTCTTCTCCAACCCTTGTAATCCATGCTGAAAACGACTGCCTCATACCCCTTAATGAAGGCAGAGAACTTTATGAAAATTCTATTTCCCCGGATAAAGAATTGTTTGTTATACCGGGGGCGGATCATAATAATTTATGGCTGGTTGGAGGAGATGGGTATTACATAAAAATTGGGGATTTCATAAAAGCCCATACATAAAATTTATAGATAAACATTGATTTGTACGGAGTTAAGACATGGAACAGCTTGGTGTTAATACAAACAACAGGGTGGAACTCGTTGATATTACCCCTTTGGTCCGGGGGTTGGTTGAAAAGTCAGGGGTGGAGTATGGAGTTTGCTATATTTATGTTCCCCACACTACTGCAGCTGTAACTATAAATGAAAGTGCGGATCCAAGTGTTGCAAGGGACATAGAAAGTGAACTGAATAAACTCATACCCTTTAATGCTTCCTTTTCCCATATGGAGGGAAATTCAGATGCCCACATCAAATCAACCCTGGTTGGATGTTCTAAAACTATCTTTATCCAGAACGGCAGCTTGTTTTTGGGAACTTGGCAGGGAATCTTTTTCTGCGAATTTGACGGTCCGCGAAAAAGAAAGGTCTATGTAAAAATTGTTAAAGGATAATTATTGGATAAAAATTGTAAAAAATGGCTGCCCTTGTTTCTTTAGTAAAAGCCCCTGCATACGATTACCGGATTGTCTATGATGCCGTTAAATATGCCGTTGATCTTCTGGGCGGAATGGACAGATTTGTAAAGCCGGGAGAACGGGTCCTTCTTAAGCCGAATCTTCTTTCTTCCGAAGCTGCGGAAAAGGCCGTTACAACACATCCGATTATTGTTAAGGCCGTCATTCAAATGGTAAGGGAGGCCGGTGGAAGGCCTGTAGTAGGTGATAGTCCCGGTTTATTCAGCATGGGAAAGGTAGCAAAAAATACTGGAATAAAGCACGTTTGTGATGAAATGGACGTTAAGCTGGTAGAGTTTAGTCCTTCCGTGTTGGTTAGGCCGGAAGGCAATGCCCTTTTTAAACAGCTGGAAATAGCTAAAATTGCCATTGAGGCAGATAAAGTAGTTAATTTACCGAAACTTAAGACCCATTCACAGATGCTGCTCACCCTGGGGGTAAAAAATCTTTTTGGCTGCATTGAAGGGAAAAGAAAGGCTGTCTGGCATTTAAAGGCCGGTATCGATCGAAAAGCCTTTGCTGCAATGCTGGTTGAGATATACAGAACAGTGAGCCCGGTCTTAACCATTCTGGATGGAATAGTGGGTATGGAGGGGGATGGGCCAGGTAACGGCATTCCCAGGAATATTGGTTTGATAGCCGGAAGCAGCGATGCTGTAGCCCTTGATGTAATTATAAGTGAAATTTTAGGGGTTAAAAGGGAGAAATTATTGACCGGTGTTGCAGCCCGGCAGATGGGGGTGGGTGAGACAATTTTTGAAAATATTGATATTCTTGGAGAAAAAATTGAAGATGTAAAAGTTGACAACTTTAAGCTTCCTTCCATCTCCGGTCTTGAAATGTTCCCCAGATTCACCTATTCTTTTTTGAGAAATGCGCTTACCACAAAGCCGAAAATTAATAAAGAAAAATGTATCCTCTGTCAGTCGTGCAGGGATAAATGTCCGCCCGGAATTATCAGTTGGGATAAGGATGGCCCCTCTATTGATTATCCCCACTGTATTTACTGTTTTTGCTGTCATGAAATCTGTCCTGCCGGTGCTGTAGAAATAAAACCGGGCTGGGCGTTAAAGTTCTTTAAATTTATTATTTAGCCTGTTTATTTAATATCTCCCTTCAGCCTTTCAATGACCGTCATCAGTTCATGGCCTGCCTTTTTTTGAACCTGGTCAAGAAAATCTGTAAGCTCATTCCTTAAGGCAGGACTGAACTCTTTTCCTTTTCCCATAAGAATCATTTCTACTTCAGGAATTATCCTCCCCAGTAAAATGTTTGTTTGCTCTTTTAATTGTGAGTCTTTTATCAAAAGCTGGGCAATTTCTTTTGCGTGCCCGTAATAAAGCTTTATATATTCTCTCCCCATTCCACTTTGAGAAAGCACCCTGTCTCTGAATTCCCGGAGGAGATTGAGCTCTGATATGTTCTCTGTTGTAACCTCGGCAGGGCAGGGAGGTTCTACAGGCGGGGTTCCTCCGGGCGTCCAACCATTGTCGCTGCCGCTGAGATCCGGGTTATGTTTGATCATATACCAGTTTCCATTCACGGTTCCAGTGTTAAAGGCATACAGACCGCCCATATGGTCAGCAGCGAGATATATCACATTATTTACCAGAACGGGCTCTCCCCATGCTATCCCCATTCCTTCTATACCGGTCTGCCATAGGGTGGTTCCATTGCTGCCGTCCAGACAGACTAAAGACATGCTATAATCTGCCTTCTCCCCCTGGATGAATACTTTGCCATCTACTGCAATGGGCAGGGCACACGCCATCCCGCTTGATCTCACCGTTTTCTCCCATAGGGGAGTACCGTTTCCCTCCAAGGCAAAGGCCCTGAGTACACCCTCCCTGCTGGTTGCATAGACCGTGTTTCCATAAATGGCAGGGGGAGAATAATCTGAATAGCTGCTCCCCATATCGGCGGACCAGATTAGAGTAGGCGCTGTACCACCTGTAGATGACAGGCGGTAGGAATGAAGTTTAGTACTAGAGGTCGAGTAATCATAACTCGAAAATGCCGCCAGAATAATGCCGGATATCGCCCCTATATTAAATCCGCTGCCCTGAGGAGGATCCATATGCCAGGATTCCGTTCCATTCGAAGCATTAAGGCCGTAAAGTTTATCCGCCAGTACATACAAGATGTCTTTGCTTATAATTATATTGGCACTGCCGATTGATTTACTCCAGACCAGGGAAAAGGTATCGGCATCAATTGCATAAAGGGTGGAATAGGAAGCAAAATATACCATTTTATCCGATACTGCCGGTGATTGTGAGCCTATATAGTCATCTGCGGCAAATTCTTTTTCCACCGTACCGTCTTCAGGATTCAGCCTGTAGATGGTTTTGCCTGCTAACATAAATAATTTGCCGTTCCTATAAACCGGTGAATTTGTGGGCCAGGCTTCCGCTACATGCCTAAACCACACCTTCTGGCCGTCGGATGCTTTATAACAGGTCATTCCTCCGTCCTGGTCCTGCATAAAGACTCTGTCGTTTATTACTACAGGAGTTGACCAGGTAAAACCATTTCCTATCTCTGCATTCCATAACAGACTTCCTTGTGTTTGTCCATACCCATTGTGGATGAATAAACTGCAAAACAAAAATAACCAGATAATAACAGTATTGATAAATAATCTATTATTCCCTACCATTTTAACCTCCTTTAATAGCTTATTATAAGCTCCTTTTTGTCAATTTTATCGCCTGTGTTCCTCCAATTTATTCTAAATCTCAGCATAACCAGTTCCAATTAGTTCAATATCATAAAAGTTCATAATTTAATATTATATAAAAAGAAAAAAATAAAAAATGCAAGAAATTCTTTAAAGGTTTTTTTCCTTAAAATATCTTGACTTTTGGGTTATTATCCACTATTTTAGCCCGCATATTATGATACTATAAATAACTATTTATTAAAAATGAAAGAACAAAAACTTCTTAACAATAAGGTGGAATATAGGGTTATTTATGCGGATACTGATAAAATGGGGGTGGTATATTATACAAACTATATAAAATTATTTGAAATCGGGAGAACGGAACTGTTTCGCAGCGCAGGGTATTCTTATCTGGATATAGAAAAGAGGGGGTATTCAATTCCTGTTAGCAAAGCTTATTGCCATTATCTAAAATCGGCCCGCTATGATGACATTATTGTGATAGAAACAATGATAAATTATATAAAAAAGGCGAGTATACGTTTTGATTATGTGATTAAAAATAAGTCCACTGAAGAACTGCTTGTTACAGGATATACCGTTCATGCTTTTATGAATGACGGAAAAATTACCCGTGTACCCGATTTTATTTCAGAAATCTTTTAAACTGCAATTATGTTCCCATCTCCCAGGAATTCAAATATTCCTCCTGTTCACTCGTTAGCTTGTCAATTTCAAATCCCATAGACTCTAATTTCAGATATGCAACCGTATGGTCAATATCTTTAGGAACCATATATACCTTGTTATCAAGTTTTCCCTTATTGTGAACAAGATATTCCGCAGCCAGTGCCTGATTGGCAAAACTCATATCCATGACACTTGATGGATGTCCTTCAGCAGAAGCTAAATTCACAAGCCTTCCCTCAGCCAGAAGATAAACTTTCTTTCCATTTTTTAAGGTGAACTCCTCCACATAGTCCCTTATTTGCTTCTTATCTTTGCTGATCTCTAAAAGCCCCGGTATGTCCAATTCTACATTGAAATGCCCTGAATTACAGATAATCGCTCCATCTTTCATCAATTCAAAATGTTCTTTACGAATTACATTAATATCGCCCGTCAGCGTACAAAAAAAGTCCCCCACTGAGGAGGCCTTTTTTATAGGCATTACATCGTATCCATCCATTACGGCTTCTAGGGCTTTTACAGGCTCCACTTCTGTTACAATCACTTTAGCTCCCATACCCCTTGCCCTCATAGCAACCCCCCTTCCACACCAACCATATCCACATACTACAAAACGGCTTCCGGCAATTAAACGATTGGTAGCTCTAATTATTCCGTCAATTGTACTTTGACCGGTGCCATAGCGATTGTCAAAAAAATGTTTCGTACTGGCATCATTTACAGAGATTATAGGGTACTCTAAAACACCTTTATCTGCCATACTCTTTAATCGAATAATTCCCGTGGTGGTTTCTTCCGTGCCCCCAAGCATATCACCGATTAATTCCTTTCTTTCAGTATGCAGGGTTGTTACCAGATCCGCTCCATCATCCATTGAGATCAGAGGTTTTAAATCCAGGGCGGAATTGATATGCTGATAATATGTCTTTTCGTCCTCCCCTTTTATCGCAAAAACCGGAACATCATAATATTCAACAAGGGCAGCTGCTACACTATCCTGAGTACTTAAAGGATTTGAAGCGCATAGTGCAATGTCCGCTCCCCCCGCCTTAAGGGTAACCATTAAATTCGCGGTTTCCGTAGTTACATGAAGGCATGCCGCAAGCCTGACACCTTTTAAGGGCTTTTCTCTGTCAAATCTATCTTTTATACTATTTAGAACCTCCATGCTCTTTGATGCCCATAAAATTTTTTCCTTTCCGATGTTAGCAAGCTTTACATCCTTGATATCGTAATCCATTTTTTGTCCTTTGATTTATTTTATTAGTTATTTTAAAAGGTTTCTTTATATCGAATTATTTAATTATAAGCCGGCGGCTTTCCTTAAATCCTCAACTCGAT
>JAXHUS010000236.1:0-10153 GCA_034189305.1 Thermodesulfobacteriota bacterium
CGTTTCAAGCTCAAATATACGTGCAAGGGCCCCTTTATTAAATACAACATCATTTAGAACCTGAAATTCAGCTATTTTTTTATCCCGCCTTATAACTTCCGCCTCAAGACGCATCCTTTTTTCCGTTTGAAAATCCCCCTTTAAAATATCTTCAATTATCTTATATATATCTTCGAGATTAAATTCTGTAAGAAATCCCAGAACACCCAGATTAATACCAAGTATAGGGGTCTGCTTTTTATTTATTAGTCTTGCGGCGCTGAGTAAAGTTCCATCTCCTCCGAAAACAATAAGTATATCTCCAATAGCTGCTACTTCCTTTAAAGGATACCCCGCCCCCAATTTAAAATATTTAGCTGATTCATGATCAAGGTAGATTTCTAATTTTTCCTTACCCATCCTTTCGATTATTTTTTTTATAATAGGAAATGCTTCTAACTGTCTTTTCTTTATAAGAATGCCGACTTTTCTAATAAACATTTTCTATTATCTTTAATGTAATCAAAGGTTTCAAGTTGAGGCGCCCAAAGTTATTTAAGTTACAAAAATTCCTATACTTTATTTAAGTAGATTTTTAGCATATTTTTATGTTGATTTCTAATAATTTTTCATTGAATTGTATAAGGAATTTTCCCTTAATTTAAAATTATCAACAGGTTAAATTTTAGGTTGAAAGATCAGATGGGAAAATGATATAGTTTTATCTAAATAAGGTCAATGTGTTTAACAGTCAGTTTTAAAAATTTTTTAAATGTTATGGAGGGAAGAAAAATGCGAAAAATAACTTTTTATGTGATTTTTTTATTTTTAATAGTGCCTTTTCTTACAAATGGGAAAGTCTTTGGTGACACTATAAAGGAGAAAAGGCAGAAGCAGCGAGCGGAAAGAAAGGCTTTTAGAGAAGGTTTAAGTGATGAAGAAAAGGCGAAGCTTCAGGAAAAAAAAGAATCAATAGCAGAGAGAATAAAGAACTTAACAACGGAAGAAAAAGAACATATAAAAGAATCTTCTTTGATAACCTCGGCAATAATTAAGGATTTAACCCCGGATGAAAAAGAAAGATTAAAATCTTGCTATGAAAATTGGCTGGATACGTTAACAAACATTCCTGTGGAAGAAAGAAATCAGTTAAAACAACATCTGCTTTATCTTGTTAGATAAATAAAAGCAACATTTTAAGTAAAAACTAATCGCATTGTCCGTAATTCAAAGTTTATAGTCAGATGTGCAACATCTTTAAATACCTGATCAGGGTATAAAAGGACTATGACTTCGAAAAAGGTGAAGTTTTGTTTCCCTTCGGGGAAGGTGAAAAGCTTAAGGACCGTTGGCTATGCAGGTTATTTAAAATAAAGAATTGGTGTGATTTTTCATCTCTTTTTTTTTATAGTCGGCCTTGCAATTTTATATTTCGGGGCTAAAGGACTGGTGGGCGGGGCTTCAAGGCTTGCTTCCTTTTTTGGTATAAGACCCATTATAATTGGTATTACTATTGTAGCTTTTGGAACATCCGCGCCTGAAGCTTCTGTTTGTATTATTGCAGCAATAAAAGAGACTAAAGATGTTGCTATTGGTACTATAATCGGAAGCAATATTGCTAATATCGGCTTAATCCTTGGTCTTTCTGCCCTGGTATCCCCCCTTAAAATAGATTCTGCTATATTAAGGAAAGAATTACCCATAATGATTATTACAACCCTTGCTATATATATATTGGCAATGGATGGTAAAATTGGATTCTATGACGGCCTGTTGCTTTTTTCCGGAATTATTGTTTTTGTCGTCTTTTGCTATTTATCCGGCAGAAAAGACTCTTCATATCATGTAACCCTCCTTGAATTTAAACAGGGCACAGGGGCACAGGGGAAAAATATTGCTCTTTGTATAGGGGGAATCCTTGCCCTTATAGGAAGTGCGCATTTAATAATAAATTCAGCGTTATTTTTAGCGAAAACATTTGGAATAAGTGAATTCATTATAGGCGTAAGTCTTGTTGCCTTTGGAACATCCCTTCCTGAACTTGCAACAGCGATTGTTGCATCCTATAGAAAAGAAGCTGATATTTGTCTCGGTAACGTAATTGGCAGCAATATTTTCAATATCCTATTTGTTGTTGGCCTTGTAGCTATGATTACCCCTTTTTACATTGAGAAAAGGGTTCTGATTTTCCAATTTCCAATAATGCTGCTTTTTTCAATAATATTAATTCCCATGATGAAAAAAGATTTTATACTGAGCAGAAAAGAAGGGGTAGGTTTGTTTTTAGGTTATATTGCATTTATGGTTTGCTTATTTAATTCCTGGATAAGGGATACAATTGGTTTTATATAAATTTACATCATATCCTGTTGACTTATTTTTTTAAAAATATTACATATACAGATCCTATATCATTTAATTAATGATTTTTAGTAGTAATTTTAATATTGAAGAAAAGCCTGGGTGGCGGAATTGGTAGACGCAAGGGACTTAAAATCCCTCGCAGCTGAGCTGTGTGCCGGTTCGACCCCGGCCCCAGGCATTAGAAATAATAAGGGGTGAGCCGTTATTGGTTAGCCTCTTTTTTTGTGCCAAAATTTCCTTGCAACCTTTTTGTAACCAATTTAACCAGGGAAATAGTAATTGCGACAAATTCTTAAATACCTAAATACCATTAGATAAAAAATTAAAAATTGGGCTTAACAGTTAGACACTAATATAAAACACATTAATTCCTTTTAAACTTCTTTAAGATCTCCTCCTCTGAAAAGAAGATAAAGGTAGGTCTGCCATGGGGACAATTATTCGGGTTTTTACATGACAGAAGCTCTCTTGTAAGGGCATCGATTTTCTCGTTTGAAAGGAGCGTGCCGGATTTTATGCTTTTCACTTTACATGCAAGAGAAGCCGCGATTCCCTTCTCCCTTTCCTCTAAGGATAGGTTGGGTTTTAAATTATCCTTTATGAAGTCGTGAATAAAATCAATAAGAAGCATTGGGACATTTTCACCGGAAAATAAACCGGGAATGCTTTCTATTCTATAGCTTCTTTCCCCCCATGGGCTGATCTCAAAACCTATTTCTAAAAGTTGTGGAAGAACATCCTTAAAAACATCTTCTTCCGGGAAGTTTAATTCAAGAATTTCCGGAATTAATAATTTTTGACATTCCTTTTTAGTATTTTTAAAAGTATTTAAAATTTTTTCAAAGAGAATTCTTTCATGGGCTGCATGCTGATCTATAATCAATAGGCCATTGTCCGTCTCAACAATTAAAAACAGACCTTTTATCTGGCCTAAAATTTTTGTAACCGAAAAAGGTCTGTTGACTTCTTTTGCGAAAGGTTCTTGGGGTTCCGATATACTTAAAGGAGTCTCTTTTTTATTATAATCGAATAAATTTAATAAAGAGGCGGCAGGTGTATTATTATTTGGAATAGACCTTGTAGGGAGATAATTGATGTGGTTGCTTATTGGAAAGGCTGGTTTTCCCAGGATTTTTTCAATTTCTACCTTCACGATATTTGCGATTTCTTTTTCCTTAAAAATCCTTACTTCCCGTTTGGATGGGTGGACATTAACATCTAATTCCAACGGATTGACGTTAAAAAAAAGAAAGGCAAGGGGGAAGCGTCCCCGGGGCAAGAAAGCCCTATAACTATTATTTAAAGCAAAAGCAAGGGCATCAACGGATACAGACCTTTTGTTAACAAAAAAATACTGGGACTTTCTATTCCTTCGAGTTATCTCGGGATCGCTGATAAGTCCGTATATCTTTACTCCGTATGCATTAAAATCTAAAGGGCGAAGACCATCTTTTATTTTGTTGCCATAGATTTTTGAAATTCTGCCTCTAAAATCCCTTGATGGCGGCAGATCCATTACTTTTCTGCCATCTTTTATCAATTGTATACAAATATTATAATGAGAAATTGCCAGTATGCTTAAAATTTCACTAATTTTTCTTGCTTCCGCCTCCCGGGTTTTTAAAAACTTTTTTCTTGCAGGTGTGTTAAAAAAGAGGTTTTTTACCTCTATGGATGTGCCTGGTGAACACCCCCATTTTTTAATCTCTACAATATCGCCCCCTTTTGCCGCTATCTTTGTGCCGGTAGATTGATTTTTCATTCTTGTGATAATGGTAAGGTGTGATACGGCGGCAATGCTTGGCAGAGCCTCACCTCGAAAGCCCAGGCTTGTTATATGTAAAAGATCTTCAAAAGATGAAATCTTACTTGTAGCATGTCTTTGAAGACATTTTTCTGCGTCTTCTTCATCCATACCACACCCATCATCCACAACCCTTATTAAATTTCTTCCACCCATTTCAAGGGTTACTGTAATGGTTCTCGCGTTTGCATCAAGGGAATTTTCAACAAGCTCCTTAACTGCACAGGCCGGATCTTCTATTACTTCCCCCGCTGCAATCTTCTCAATTGCTCCGGAGGGGAGTTTTTTTATCTTCGGCATGGGGCTAACGTTTTATAAAAATTTATTTTCATTAATAAGGTAGTCTTTTTCCTTCTTTGTATTTAAACTTTGCTGATACCTATATAGAAGGCTTAGAGCATCTTTAGGGGTTATATTATCCAGTTTAAGATTTTGAATTTCACATACTATTTCATTCCCCTTTGTGTCATTTGAAACAAGATGCATTAAATCAAAAGGGGTGGTAACGGGCTTTTTGCCGGTATTATTTTTAAATAAAGGCAGCTCCTGTATAATGTTTTTATTCTGCTTTTTAGAAAAGTTTTCAGCCGTTTTTTTCATCGCCAGCTTTTCTTCTTCCAGGGAAAAAAGAATTTCTTCGGCTCTTTTTAAAACATCCTCAGGGATTCCTGCAAGCCGGCCCACATGAATACCATAACTTCTAAAACTCACCCCGGGAATCACTTTTCTTAAAAAAACTATTTCATCCTCATATTCCTTAATACTTATACAATAATTTTTTATTCCCTGCAGTAAGCCCTCAAGCTGGGTTAATTCATGATAGTGAGTGGCCATTAAGGTTCTCGGACAGGCACCTTTTATATCCTGAAGGAATTCGCATACAGCCCATGCAATACTCAAACCATCATATGTCGAGGTCCCCCGTCCAAGTTCGTCCAGGATTATAAAGCTTTTTGGCGTTGCATTATTTAAAATATTTGCAGTTTCTACCATTTCCGTCATAAAGGTACTTTCGCCCCTTGCAAGATTATCCGACGCTCCGACCCTTGTAAATATACGATCGACTATGCCTATACGGGCTTTATTTGAAGGGACAAAGGAACCTATCTGGGCCATAAGGACAATTAATGCAACCTGCCGAAGGTAAGTGGATTTACCGGACATATTCGGCCCTGTGATGATTTGAAGACGATTCTCTTTCCGATCCAGATAAGTATAATTTTCCACAAACTCACCTGCTGGAAGCATCTTTTCCACAATAGGATGCCTGCCTCCTTCAATGATTATCTGTGCGCCCTGATGAATCTCAGGTTTTGTATAATTATTTTTTACGGCCAGAATAGCAAAACAACCAAGTACATCGAGATATGCTATGGACTCCGCTATTTTTTGTATCTCAATTATGAAATTAAGTAAAAGTTTGCGAATTTCTTCAAAAATTTCATATTCAAGCTGATGCGATCCTTCTTCAGCCCCTAAAATTTTCTCTTCATACTCCTTAAGCTCGGGAAATGTAAACCTCTCCACATTCGAAAGCGTCTGTTTCCTTATAAAATAGTCAGGAACCTGAGAAAGATTTGCCTTTGTAATCTCGATATAATATCCAAAAACCCTGTTATATTTAATCTTTAAAGATTTTATTCCTGTTCTGTCTCTTTCCTTTTCCTGAAGCCTGTTAATAAGGCTTCTTGCGCTGCTCGATATCTCCCTTAACCCGTCAAGCTCATTGTTGTATCCCGATTTTATAATACCCCCTTCTTTTATGCCCAGGGGTGGATTTTCTATAATCGCCTTATCAAGGCTTTCATACAGTTTGCCCAAATCCAATATTCCATCCCCAATTTTCCTAACAAGGGGATCATTAAATGAATTTATTATTTTTTTTATTTGCGGTGTGATAGAAAGGACTTCCTTTATAGCCAATAAATCACGGGCTGAAGTATTTCCGCAATTGATCCTGCTTAAAATTCTTTCAATATCAGGGATTTTATTTAAATGCTCCCTTATCCTATCCAGACTTTCCTCCTCTTTCAATAGAGCTTCAACAGCTTCATGGCGTTTTTTTATCTTTTCCGGACTTAATAGGGGCTGTCTTATCCAATCCATGAGAAGTCTTGCACCCATTGGTGTTAAGGTTTGGTTTAATATTCCCAAAAGGGTTGATTTTTTACTGCCCCCGTTAAGCGGGGAGACAAGTTCCAGATTTTGCTGGGTTCTATGATCAAGGATCATATATTTAGAAGTTGAATAATAAGAAGGCTGTTTTATATGTTCTAAAGAATGAAGGAGGTTTTCATTAAGAAAATGGATTATTGCCCCTGCTGCACAGGTTGCAGCAGGGAAATCCGCAAGGCCCAGACCTTTTATTGACTTTATTTTGAAAACCTCTTTCAGTTTCTTTTCTCCATCTTCCCTTGCAAAGAAAAAGTCTTCATAGCCCTTTAATAATATTTCCTTATGAAGGGCAAGGTAGTGACTTATTTTTTTAAACCTTTCAAGACCAAAAGGATGAATGAGCTCCTTTGGTTCAATTCTGCACATTTCATCAAGGAGCTTTTCTTCACTTTCAAGTTCACTTACCTTAAAAATTCCCGTTCCCACGTCGACATAAGCAAAGCCAAATTTATGTTTATTGTGGCAAAAGGAAGATATATATTGATTCCGGACGAAGTCAACGTCCTCGCTTTCAAGATTTGTCCCTGGAGTAACAATTCGAATTATTTCTCTTTTTACTATGCCTTTACATTTTTTCGGGTCCTCTACCTGCTCACAAATGGCAACTTTATGCCCTTCCTTTACTAAGCGATTTATATAACTTTTGGAAGAATGGTATGGAACACCGCACATGGGAACCCTGTTACCCTTACCCGCATCCCTGCCTGTCAATGTTATGTCCAGGATCCTGGAGGCCTTTTTTGCATCCTCTAAAAACATCTCATAAAAATCTCCCAGACGGAAAAAAAGGATGGCCTCCGGAACTTTATTTTTTATTTCAAGGTACTGTTTAATCATCGGAGTCATAATAAGCCCCTTTTAATCTTTTTATTGAATATATTGTGTATCCAATTTTATAGAATACAATATGTAGTTGTCAAGGAAATTTATTTTTTATTTGTTTACTCTATTTATACAATCAAAATAATTGATATAGAGGGTAAATTAATATACTATTTTGAAGTTACAGGTCGGTAATCTATCCCAAAAAGATTGTTGAGTCAGGTTGAAAACCGGTCGTTAAAACTGAATTTCTGATTTTCTGCCAAAGGGAAAATTAACTTATTTAATTATTTATGGATGTTCCCACATTCCACAGGATATTGATCCAAGACTTACAATGTCATATGCGGGGATGTTGCTCTTCCACCTTGATGGGTCATTTCCCCCAAAATAGCTGACTTTTGTTACAGCTTCTCCTTCTCCTTTAACTTCAGAATAATTAAATTCACAGGAGGAAAATAACAGTATGGGGGTATTTCCAGTTTAATCACAAAGTTTTTTGAAAGGATTGAATTTAAAGATTGGGTAGAAAAAACATACCCGTCAAAGAAAGATCAAATAACCTACATGACCTACGGTCACAACCGGGCATAAAAAAAGAATGCTTAAAAGCCTAACCAGTTGGAGACAAGTTTTCCAACAAAATTGTTAAAAAAACCCGAACTCAGCATTGCCGCTCAGCCGTTTATAAAATTGTGGGATAGAACCAAACTGATATTCAAGAATATCCTCCCTGCAACAGCAAGCAACATAGATTCCCTCGGAATCGAAGACCTTTCTATGGATGGACTTTCTGCTGACTGGCAGGGAAAAGGTAATCTTATTTTAAATTCTCTGGCTGAGTCCGAAACACCTGTCATAATATTTATGGATGAATTTCCATTACTGATCAATCGGCTGCTAAAAGGATCCGATAATAAGATTATCCCTGAATGCTTGCAGGTAACGGACACGTTTATCTCGTAGATTCGAGCCATTAAGATATTTCCATTTTGATTAATTAAGCGGCTTTATCCAATTTAACAGAAAAATTGTTTTCAAAAAATACTTCTGAAAGCGATTTTAGGGTTACCTTAACTTGTGGTAATTACCATATAACTTAGAGAGGTTCAACCTTGAACAACCGCAATAAATATTATCAGCGTATCATTAATAGATGATCCTTCTTTAACTAAAAATTGTCTTGATTTCTTTGATCTTTTTGGTATCTTTTAGATATTGTATTTTTTGGTATGTTAGTATTAAACTGCCTTAATATAACCAATTATGAGCTTAATTTCTATATTTTTTCAAATTCTCTATATCGATTTTATCGATATTATCAAGTGCGAAACTTCAGTAAATTATATATATTTAAGCTAAATAATATGTAATCAAACTCGTAGACAAAGTCCATCCACAATGGGGAAAAAGGCAAAATCTCAAGTAAGAAATGAAAGAGAACTAAAATATCTCTATTTTTTACTTAAGGAAATAATGAAAAAGGATATTCCATTAACTACGGATGAAATATTAAATTTTATCCTGGAAAAAGCTATAAATCTGACGAAAGCAGATGTAGGGGATATATCTATTCTGGATAAACAGCAAAATGAATTAGTAGTTTACGCATCTCATGGCAAACCGATTCGCGAAATTTTTCGACATTCTATTGAAGAAGGGATTACAGGATGGGTGGCCATAAAAAAAACACCTTCCCTGGTGGGGGATACACAAGCAGATAAAAGATATATTGTATGTGTACAAGATCCTGAAATAAGATCAGAACTGGCGGTTCCCCTTCTTTATAGTGGCGAATTACTCGGAGTTTTAAATGTAGAGAGTAAAGAAAAAAAACATTTCACCGAAGAAAATTTAAATAACCTTACAGAACTATCTGAACAGTTAGGGTTCTTTATAAAATTTCATCAAGAATGGGAAGCCCTATACCAACGCACCAAGCATATCATCTTTCCCCATAATGTAAATGAACTCTTGAATATCATTATCAATGGCTTAATAAATCTTCTTTCTGTAGATGCTATTACTTTTTATCCCTATGACCAAATAGCACAAAAAGTTCCCACGCCCCCACTCATGGCTGGAGTTTTTTACAATAAAAAAGCCCTGTGGGGGGAGTTTAGTAAAGAAAATGTGGTAGGGAAATCGTTACATGATAAACAACCTCATTTTGCAGATGATGCCAGAAACGATCCTTTAATGTTCAATAAGGATATAACCCCAAATTTTATTAAGCGAGAAAATATAAAATCCTCGGCCGTGATTCCCCTTAATTACGAGCAGGAAATTTTTGGGATATTATTTCTCAACTTTAGGTACAGTCATTCCTTCAGTCAGTCTGAGATGGAAATACTTCCCGACTTAGCTAAGTATATTTCCTCAATAGCAGTAAAGCTAAGAAAAATAGAACATAAGGAGCTTATGACACTTTCCAGTATCAACCAGGCTATTATTGGTCTTGAGGATATCGATAAAGTGATGGAGTTGATCCTGAAAGAAGCACTACGGATGGTAGATGAGGAAAAAACCGGGTGGGCGTGGCTTTATTTAACAGATGAGAATAAAGGTGAATTTAAAGCAAGGGCATTTTCACCCTTAATTTCCCCTGAACATAAGGAAAGAATTCTTAAAGAAAAGGACAATATTATTGGCTCGACTGCCAATGGAGTAATTAAAAACATATATGACCTTCAAAGGTTACCTAAAGAAAAGTATGTTCAGTTTATACCACAGGCTCGTTCACGGATAGCTGTGCCTATTAAAAGCTTAAGGGAGAACGAAAGTTTAGGGGTGATAGTGATCGATTCCCCTAAAACATACGCTTTTTCAGCATATGCTGAACGTCTTTTATCTGTCCTGGCAGATCAAGTAGCGCTGGCTGTCCAGAGCAATAAACTCATTGAGAAGGCAAGAAAGCAGGAAGAAGTTTTAAAAAGAGTGGTTAAAGTCGGAGCTTATTTTGAAAGAGACTCAGGATTTATTCTAAAAGAGATTGCCGGAGCTCTGAAC
>JAXHUS010000237.1:0-16635 GCA_034189305.1 Thermodesulfobacteriota bacterium
CCGCCTTTATCTCTAAAGGTCGGTATCCCGCTTTCCGCCGACATTCCGGCGCCGGTCAGAGCCACTACCTTTGTTGTGGCTGAAACAATTTCCCTTGCTGCATATTTTATTTTATCCTCATTCATTTTAATTACCTTAATTTATAAATTAATAAAGATACAAAATCCTTAAATCCGGACCGGATAGTGACAATGACCGGTATCAGTAAACCAGCGTCGCTATTAAACTTATTTCTTTAAATAAATCTTTAAATAAATTTATAATCGGTTAAAATCTTTTCATTATTATAATTCCGACAGAACCTATAGTAGTGAAAGTCTTTTATATAATGTTCAGGATTACCATACATCTTTTTCCAATCGGCTAATCTGCCGCATCTTTTTGCAATTACAAGCTCATCAAGAATAACCTGTATTTCTTTTAACAAATGGAGCCTTATCTGATAATCTATCTCCTGATATTTTTTAGTGCCAGGGCGAAAATCTTTTTGTTTCTCTTTCAACTTTTCCACTTTATTAAAAATTTTCTGAAAAAGTTTTTCCCGAACCTTTTTATCAACGCTTCCATTCTTATCAATTAATTTCTGGTAAAGTTTATCTATAGACCTCATATTTAATTTACAATTTCTTTTGCCTTTTTCCATCTTTTGTGGATCCACCACCACTGTTCAGGAAACATGCGAATATAACCTTCAGTGATTTTTGACAGCCTTTCGGTATTATTCTTTATATCAAAGTTCCTTTCTCCGGTTAACACAAGCTCAAAAGGCTTATCAATGATAATCCTGTGACGGCTGTTTTCCTCCCTTACTATAAAAAGAGGCAGAACTACCGCGCCGGTTCTGATTGCCAAAACTACAGGACCGGTAAATGTGGGAAGTTCATGGTTAAAAAACCTCACATAGACCCCACGGGAAACTTTTGTGTTCTGATCTATCTGCAAAAATAAAATACCATTTTTTTTGAGCAATTCCAATGACTTTTTGACACAAACATGACGAGGTTTGTCGAAAATTGGATTAAGGCCAAACTTCCTCATAATTGTAAGATATTCTTTATTTATATTAGGATTTTCAGGACTGCGAAATATTAAAGAAAATTGATAACCGGAAGGTATAAATTTTGACGCAATTATAGGGAAATTTCCCAGGTGAGCACTTAAGGCAATCACTCCTTTACCTTTTTTCAATGCGTTATCCAGGTGTTCTTTTCCATCTATAGCAATGAAATTATCAATCTCCTCGAATGAAAAAAAGGCATAGCGAATCGTCTCTAATATATTCATTCCGAAATTTTGAAAACACCCTCTGCATATACCCTTAAGCTCTTTCTCAGATTTTTCTCTCCCATAAGCCATTCTCAGATTTTTTAAAACAACATTTTTTCTTGGGTTTGGGGAATAAAAAACAAAATCTCCAAGTTTTTTCCCTATAAAATGTATTGTCTCTAGATTTAATTTTTGCACTATAAAAACAGATAGCCGGAAAGCCTTCCACACAAACCAATCTAAAATTCCTTTAAATATCCTCTCTTTTTTTCGCTTTCTTTTCTTTTTAATAGTCATAATAACCGAATCTCATATAGGATTTTATCCTTGTGGTCAAACAAGGACTAAAAATTTATTTAATATACCAGAGGGGGTTTACCGCCTTGTTATATTTCCTTATCTCAAAATGCAGACGTGTTTTTTTATAAGTTTGTTCAGTATTTCCCACACGAGCAATGATGGTTCCCTGCTTAATAAAATCTCCAAACGACACTAAATTTATCTGATTTTGCGCATAAATTGTATTAAATACATCATTATGCTCTATTATAATCAAATTACCATATCCCTTCATAAATCCTGCATACACTACTGTGCCTGAAGAGGCGGCTTTTACCGGGGTTCCTGAAGGTGCAAAAATGTCAATTCCGTCTGAAATAATCCTATTACTTATTCCAAAATAGGTCAGCACTTTGCCTTTTACAGGCCAGATAAATTTAGGTGCTTTTGCAGAGGGTTTTGTAGAATAGCCAGGGTGCTTTTTTATTGTTTTTGGGACATAAAGGGGCTTTCCAGCCCCCGGGATAAAGAGTGAATCACCCGCCTTTATCTGGGATAATGACTTTATACCATTGGCATCGGCAATTTTTTCCAGGTCTACTCTATAAATTCTTGAGATTGTCCAGAGGGTCTGACCTTCTTTTATCTTATGATAAACTCCCCTTTTGTAGAATGGAATACGGGGAAGGATGGTGCATGAAAAAAGCGCTATCAGAACAGGAAAAATAAGGAGTTTATATTTATCTATCCTCATTTATTAAACCCATGGCTCTTTTTACGGCATCTATCGGATCACGGGCTGAAATGATTTCAGTACTTATATCCCAGGTATTAAGACCAATAACCGGTTTATTTAACTTCAAAGCAAAAGCAATTTCACTTAAGGTGCCATATGATCCACCTATTGAAATAAGTACCTGAGCAGTGCGAACAATAATCAAATTGCGGCCATGGCTCAAACCTGTTACAATTGGAATGTCAATGTATGGATTGACCTCGGATGGCGTAAAACCAGGCAGAATTCCAACAGTAATTCCTCCTGCACTCTTTGCCCCCTTTGATGCAGCTTCCATGACACCTCCCAGCCCCCCACATACAAGAATTGCTTTGTTTTTTGCTATTTCACTTCCCACTTTAAAAGAAACTTCCTCAATATAACGATCGCAACTTCCTGCTCCAATTACTCCAATTACTTTTGTCATTTTAAATAAACTTAAAGACTATAAAACCCGATATTAATAAAAACAGAAACAAAAAACAAAGTAGATTAAAATAATTATCTATAAATGCCTTTATCGGAGGACCGAATATCCAGATCAAACCGGCCACAAGAAAAAAACGCGCCGAACGGCTTATAAAGGAAGCAAAGCAAAATATTAGAAAATTTATACTGAAAACTCCGGCTGTAATGGTGATCAATTTATAAGGTAAAGGAGTAAATCCGGCTGTGAAAACAATCCAGAAGTTCCATCGATCATAGCTATTTTTCATGGCACAAAATGATTCTTCGGTAAATCCGGGAACTGTATTAAAAAAGAAACAGGCTATGGAGGAAAAAGTTTTATCGTCCGCATACCAGAGAAAATAACCAATGCAGTATCCAAGTATGCCTCCGATAACAGAGCCTAACGAACAGACAAAAGCGATATAAAAAGGACGGCTTCGGGGAAATGTCTTTATAAAATAAGGGGAATGCTTAAAGATCCATGGGATAAGTTTAGAAGAGTATTTCCCCCATTCTTTTACACTCTTGAGAAGGTTATTCCTTTCTAAATATTCAGATGGAACCGGGTAATTAATTGGAGGATTCCGGACAGCTCCAATCACCAGGGCTATCAAAAGAACATCAGGAGGAACCGGAAAGAAAGATGATTCGGCAAGGGCCAGTATAAATAATGCCCGGGTTCCGTACGGGCTGTCTGCCCATGAAAGGACCCAGTTATAGAGCTTCTTTAAAACTGCCATTTACTGATCTCTTTTATGCTTGAATAACATGTGAGGTCTAAATGGAGCGGTGTAATAGAAACATGGTTATTTTTTACGGCATTGTAATCTGAATCTAAAATATCTTTAAATTTTAAGCCATCTCTTCTAAATAAGTAATGCTTCTCACCCTTTTGATTCTGATTTTCTGATACGGTATTTGAATAAATTCTCCTGCCCTGCCTTGTGATTTTATACGACATTAACATGGAAGGCTCTATATTTGGAACATTTACATTAAGCAATATATGTGGAGGGAGCCCATTTTCAAGAATGAGTGAGGCAATACGAACAGAGACCAGTCCCGCTGTGTTATAATTAAAATTATCCCTTGCGAATAAAGAAACGGCAAATGAGGGTATTCCCCTGAGGGTGCCTTCAACAGCGGCAGAAACCGTACCTGAATACGTTATGTCCTCCGCCATATTGGGGCCGTTATTTATTCCTGAAGCTATAAGATCCGGTTTTTTCTTCATTATCACACTCACCGCCAGGGCTATACAATCGGATGGAGTGCCGTCCACTGCAAATTTACTTTCAGAACATCTTCTTATATTTAAAGAACGATGCATTGAAATGGCATGGCTGATACCGCTTTGTTCCTCTTCCGGTGCCACAGTAATAACATCACCCAAAGTTTCCAAAACTTCAGCAAGGGTTTTTATACCAGGTGATTCAATTCCGTCGTCATTTGTAACCAAAATATTCATTATTTAACCTTATAAATATTATTTGCGTTAATAAAAAATATTGTTCCTAACCCTCCTCTGTCCCGTTCTCTTTAGATAAAGACTGTCCGGTAATAATGGAAGGGGATTTTCTCCACCATCCTCCTTCACTAAAACAATTCCATCCCCAGCGAAGCCATTTTAGAAGATAAACTGCAAGCCATAAAGCCCAAAAAAGCATTAATAGGCGAAATACAATAAGGGGCAGAGAAAAAACCCATGGGCGGGGCATAAAAGAACCGATTCTATCCTGTGTCCAATTCAACAAAAAGCTGGATGAACCATTCCCGGAAATTTGCATATCCGGAATACCTAAAAGACCGGCCTGCACTGATAAATATAAGCAAAACAGGGCAACTAAAGTCCAGAAAATAAGTATCAGCTGGGTCAGGTTGAAATATAATACTCTATCTTTCAGGGGATTTTTTTTGCGCAGTCCAAGGGCTAACAGCCAGCCCACAATCAAAATCGCCATTATGACTTTTACCTGGGTTAATCCCAATCCCAGCAAAAACCAATGGGATGTTTTAACGGGTGTCCAGGTAATTCTTCCCAATCCCGCAGCAGCAAGTATTATTACCCATACATAACTCCAGAACAGGACGGCAGGACCAAGCCTGGGGCCCCCCGCAAATAAAATCCATCGGTTTTGCGGCATGTGAAAGCTGATCTCTGAATTGACTGATTCTTGACCTATTTTGACCGGTGGAGAGCGTGTTATAATAGATGATGTATTGCTCTGGTGCCACTGCATATCAATTATCTGGCTACCAGGCTTAAGAGGGATAATCACATCTTTACCTTTTTGCCTTATAGGCTGACTTTTTCCATTTATGTTAACCTTTATAAGATCTGCTCCGTCAGGTAAAGTTATTTGATGCTGTCCTCCTTTGCTGCTTCTTATATTGACGGCAAGGCTTGTCCTGGCGAAACGCTGGCCGGGGATAAAAACCAACTTTGTTTTATCGATGGTCAGCACCCGGCCGGGAATAGCCTCAGGCCGAGATATTTCAATATTGACAATTTCCCCAGGCAGGGGCTTCCATTGAGGATTCCAGTATCCCTCCCTATCCTGATGATAAACTACGGGAATACCTGATAAATTACAATGCCAGATGGGGCTTACATTTAAAATCCAGGTTTCGGCCCAGAGAATTGATTCGGGTGACTTAAGTTGAATTCGTGACGATTTTTTCAAGGTAGATGTCCATTTTATCTCGCTCTTTTTAGGACCCATATTTAGAATAGCATGCCGCCCTTCCACCTTAATACCGTCTGTGGTTACCGATTCACCACCAATGAGCGGAACTGATATTATAACCGACTCACCTGTAGGAGTAATTCGGGTTACTTTTGTCCTGACTTCCCAGTTTAATCCCAGAGATAAAATCCTTTCAATATGGAAAAAAGGTTTAATAACAACATCTTTAACCGCTCTATCTGTTGCATTTTTTGTCAGTTTGGTCAATTGTATACTGGCTTTTACCCTGCCATCCTTACCGACACCCTGAACTCCCCAGACACTGCTTTTTACCGTCACATGGCGAGGACTCATAGGCAGCAGAATTTGAAAAGAATTTTCCAAAGGGGGGCTTCCCGTCAGGGTAACTTTATGAATTCCTTCAGGAATCAGTGCCCACAATAAACCATCTTCATCTCGAAAGAGGGTGGGGGCCGGTTTCCCGTCCATTAAAATCTGTTCCGGTGTCCAGGATTTCAGAGAACCCGGCAGAGGAACGGCGGTCTTTGTTGCCGCATTTAATGTTACACTGATCTCTATATGGTCAGCCTCTGCAGTAAGATGCATTAGAGGATTATCTGCACAATGGGGAAAGCAGTCCGACTTTTCAAGTAATCTTTTTTGGAGCTGGTCTAAAAGCTTATCTGAAGGATAAGCAATAGAGCTGTTTTTTGAAAATCCTGCAGATGGAGTGATAAGCAAAAGTAATAGCAGAAAAAGCCCAATCTCTTTTTTACCGGAGGTTTTCCAGGAACGAAAGTCAATAATAAACACAATAAGAAACGCCAGTAACCCGACACGCAAAAAAGCAAGAATAAAACCGACAAAAGGAGATAAAAGCCAGAGACGAATTTGTTGATCCCTCACTACAGGTCCATTCCAATTCAGGACAATTTTTCGCCATCTCCATGACGGTAGTCCAGGGCCCGTCTGAATAAGGGCATCAGGGCTCTGTTGCAGAAAATTTTTCTGATAATAGCCGGCTTCCCGTGACATCGTTTGAGATAGAATAGAACCGGGACTCTCTTTTTTATAATTAATCGCCTTATCTTTTATTACCTGCTTTTCTTTTGCCTCTGTTGTTTTTTTTATCAAGTTTCTTTCAAAGTCTGGAAATTCCGGCCCCGCCCTATGGGGTTCCAGTTGGGGATACATCCCCCATTGCACCTGCTGCACCATGAAAGGAACGGATATAACCAACAATATAATAACCGATCCCCAGCGCCAGAAATTAACCACATTCTTAACCCATCCGCCCGGCAAAAATCGCAGAAGTGCTAATGATCCGAGTAAATTCAACCAGACGAAGCGCGGAGCCCCGGGTTCATGATAAATGAGTGACAGGGTCACCAATGCCAGTAACCCCCAATGCCAGTTCCAGAGTTTAAACACTGCCAGGGAAATAATTAAAACAAGAAAAAAATCCCACAAAGTCCATTGCAAAAACCATGTTCCGCTGATTTCATCAACTCCCTTTGCAGTAAAAAGCCGCCAGCCGGGAGGAAGATTTAAAATGCCCGACACGGTTTGAAAATCATGGTCCCATCCCACAGTCGGGATACTGCCCTTTAAATTACCGCACATGGACTCTGCAACAAGACGGATCTGTCCCTTTCGAAGTTCCACCCCCTGCTTTCTGTCTTTCCCTTGACCTGTTATTAACTGGTCTATGCCGTCTACAGATACCCTCCCCAGAACAAAAGGGGGATTCATTGCCAGATACCAATTTTGACTCATAGTTCCTTCAATTTCATCTTGGACGGTGAAACCACTGCCGTTAAAATCCAGCCACCATGTTCTTTTTAGGTTCAGCCGATCAGGGGCCGGGTCAGGATTGCCCCTGCGAATTTCTTTGAAAATCATTTCAGAACCGGATTGAATAATAAATGCTGGAAATTTTTGCCAATGAGCTGGGATATCTGTCTGTTTTGGGTCTACAGATGAAACTCCTTCAATTTTAACTATTCGGAGATGATTTTGGGGTTGAAATGCCCATATTTCCTGTTTATCTGCCACTTTAACGGCCTTTATTTTTTGAACAGGGGACTGGAAGCGGGTTAAAATTCTAATTTCCCAGCGGCCGGGTCGTCCATGAATCATAAGTTCTCCTTCCGGTCCCAGCCTCGCGGGAAGGGGACTCTTTAACATCATTGGAATGGAATTTTCTAAAAGAACATCATTGAATTTTATCTCCTTCGCCCTGCCTGAAATATCAATTTTTAAAAGGTTCATTACCTCCATGGGAATGGTGTCATTGATGAGTCTGAAAATACGCAGATCAACTCGCTGTTCCTTATGAAGACCGGAATCTTCTTTCTTTTTCAGCCATAAACGTCCATCTGAATCAATAATGGGAAATTTAACTTTAGTTCCATTTATAATAAGGGTAATCAATCCGCTTCGGGGAGGAACATGGATCATCTCAGGCATTTCATTCCAGTTAAAAATACCCTCTATCCGGTGTTTCCCATGGGTTATGAAAACTGAAGGAACGCCTTCTTTCCCTATAACCGGTGCATCCCTTCCATCGACTTTGACATGGAATGGCCAGAAATCAGAACTTCCAGGCAGCGGAATCCATGCCCTTCTAAAAACCGTCCATTCCTGGGTAAAACAGCCCTTATTCTCATCTAAATTCAATTTCAGCCTTGAAGGCCAGAGGCAATGATAAACATTTCCATCATTATAAGGAGTCGGGCAAAATTTTTTCTCCATTCCATGAAGAACCCAGGACTTCCATTTTTCCAGTTCCGGAGGGATTGTATTTGTATCAGGAGGGAAAGCGGATAAAGAACCAGTCAGTAAAAAGAAGAAAATGATAAAAACGTACATATAAATATTTAATTTTTCCATTTTTACTTTCCTGATGATTGTATAGATTAAACTTAAAAGTATCTTGCATAAAAATAACACAAGAAAAGTCACAATTCAAAAGATAATTACGTAATTGTTCACAGGGGCCAGGAAAAAGTCGTCAGTTAAGCCTTTAAAAAAAACTCTGGGAACTTTTACACAATTACAATGTTTATACTTATTTTGGGAGTAAAATAAACTGTAGCGCCCTTGTTCAGTTATTAAAAGCAAAAATTGCTACTGCAATTTTTGGGATGAAGGTAGTCTTCTAATTTAATAGTCAATTTTGTTCAGCCCCTTTTTTTCTCTTATTTGCTGACGATCTATCTGAAAAATATATTTAAAAAGTTGTTTTTGACTTTCTTTACTGATGTTGGTAAATTTTGCTGATGTTTTGAATCTATCTTCCTTTGATATATTCGACAAAATTTTTTCTATCCTTAACACCTCTCCTATTGCGTGAATGATAGCAAGGGGCTGTGGTATAACAAAAGAAATTCCCAGCTTATCTCCGGGGTTGTACTCTTCCTTACATATCCATTTCACTCCGGATCCGCTTACCTCAATTTCTTTAAGAGAATACAATAGTTCACCCAGGTATTCCCTGGCTAAAATTGCATTCAATAACAGGTTCAATTTATTCTCAATATTTGTCATCGCTTCTAAATACATGTCTTTATGTTTAACCTCTGCGGGTGTTTCCTTAAGACCAAATATCTGGGAAAAAAAATTCATTAACTTTGCCTGTTTTGATTCTTGAAAAAAAGAACCCATACCATCCATTTCGTTGTCTATTAAATCCACATTAAAGGGAATACAGACCTTTACCCTATGAAACGATCTTCTTTCAGGTTCATTTGAATAATTCATTATCCTTTTAACAGTAATTTAAAATGACAATATATGATTAATACAACTCCTGTATATTGCATTTAAATAAGTTTAAAATCTAATTAATTTAAAAGTATAGGAATTTTCATTTTAAATAATAACTTTAGGCACTTTAAACTTTAGCTCACTTAAGGCACTTAACTTGAATAGACTTCTTTATTCCAGTCTTTATTCTCAATCTTATCAAGACAGATTTCAAAACAGCTTACAACTTCCGGATCAAACTGCGTTTCCCTGCATCTTATCATTTCATCCAGAGCCTCAGAATATTTTTTAGCTTTCCTGTAAGGTCTATCCGAAGTCATAGCATCAAAGGCATCCGCTACAGCTACAATCCTTGCCAGGATAGGAATTTTCTTTCCCTTTAATTCATCAGGATAACCATTTCCGTCCCATCTTTCATGATGATTACGTATTACTGCCATTTCAAGGGGTGGTAAATCAAGGGACTTTACAATGTTTGCTCCAATAACCGGATGGGTTTTAATAGTTTCAAACTCTTCCCTTGTGAGGGGCCCGGGTTTTAATAATATGGAATCATTAATCCCTATTTTCCCGATGTCATGAAGGCTGCAGGTAAAACTTAAGGTATCAACTTCTTCCTGAGAACATGACATAGCCTGGGCAATTTCAATAGAAATCTGGGTAACCCTTTGAGAATGATGACGTGTATAGAAATCTTTAGCCTCAATAGTTGTGATGAGAGCCTGCAAAGTATCAATAAAATTTCTGTTAATACTTTCATAAAGTGCATTATTTTCAATTGCCAGGGCGCTTTTTTTTGCCAGGTTCAGAAGAAGAAATACCTCATCATCCGTAAATTCCTTCCCGTTATTTTTTTCCGTTACATTTAATATTCCAAAGACCTCATTCTTTATAAGAAGAGGTATGGAAACAAAAGTCCTTGAGTTATATCGTTTTATATCAGGTATATGATCTATATCAAAATGGTCATTGATATTCTTCACATTAATATATCTGCCCTCATGTATCACCCTCTCCATAATACTCCCTGTTATAGGAACTCTATCCGGCAGATTGTTATTATCAAATCCCTGGGAAGCAGCGGTTATCATTTCATAATTTTCTTTATCCACGATAAGTATCGAGGCCTTCCCGGCATCTGCAATATTACAGGCAATCTCTACAATCTTTTTAAATATTAAATTTCCATCATAAATATTCCCCAGGGTTTCACTTATAAAATAAAGGGTTGATAGTTCTTTTATCTTGTTATTTAATTTACCATTCAACTTTTCAATAGTATCATTTTCTTTAACCCTCAATTCCTTAACTTTTGCAGAGTACCCGGAAGATAATGGTTTAGCAAGTTTTTTAACAACATTTTCAATCTGTTCCAGCCGAAAGGGTTTGGAAATAAAATCCGCCGCCCCTTCTTTCATAGCCTCAACGGCAATATCCACATCCGGTAATCCTGTAACCATAACCACAGGTATTTCTATTTCTATTTTTTTTATCTCTTTTAAAAATTCCAGTCCCGAAAGATTGGGCATATAAACATCACACATTATAAGATCTATTGTACATTCTTTAATTCTATCGATACCCTCAAGGCCATCATTTGCCATAATTACCCCATATCCCAGAGAAACTAAAATATCCCCTAAAATCGTACGAATCTCACTATCATCATCTATCACTAAAATTTTTAAATCTGAATTCATATAAAATTATCTGGTTATAATTTTGCTATAATTTTTTCTTTACAAATATTGAACTCTTCTTCATCAATAACCTTTTCTTCTTTGAGTTCACCCAGTCTTTTCAATTCATTAAAAACAAATCCGCGATCTTCCCTCCTTCTTTGTTTATAATGCAATGGAAGGGTGGCTTGATAAGGCAAAGAATCCATAAAAGAAACTCTTTCTGCCAAACTTTCCTGCCTGTTTTCTATCTCACGGTTCACTTTATCCAATTTTGCCTTAAGCAGCCTTCGCGACTCTTTTAATGACTTCAGTTCTTTTAATGTTTCTTTTAAATTTTCAACCAATTCCTGATTTTCCCTGACAAGTTTAATTCTCTCACACGCATTTTTAATTGTTACCGCAACCTCTTCAAGTTGAAAAGGTTTTAATATATAGTCATATGCGCCTTCCTTGATTGCTTTAAGTGATGTGGATATGGAGGCATAGCCCGTAAATATGATAACAGGAATTTCAGGGTCAATTTGTTTTACCCTGATAAGAACATCAATTCCAGTTGCCCCTGGCATCTTAAGGTCCACCAGAACAACATCAAAAATTTCCTTTTCTAAAAATTCTATCGCTTTTAGTCCATCTTCTGCTGTCTTTACATTAAAGCCTGCCCCGGAAAGAAAATTATCCAGAACCTCTAATATTCCTTCCTCATCATCAGCGATAAGAATTGTAAACTCTTTTCTTTCCAAATTGTATTTGCCCTGGAAAATTATTAATATTTATTTAGTCGAAGAATTAATTGTTATCTGTTTAACCACTTTATCAACAACATGTTGCATCAGTTGTTTTCTTTTACTTGCCGTTGAAATCGCCACACGATCTCTGATATCATCTAAATTTATCAGTAAAGATGTCGCTTTGAGCTCTGGCTTAATGCTTTCCCGTTCATTTTTAAACTGCCGATTATAGACCTTTATTATATTCTGAACCTGATAGTCGGGAATAATCATAACTTCTGCATAGCCTACTTTGCTTATTAATAATTTTTTTATTTTTATTAGATTGTATTATCGACATTTATTTATTTTAACTTAAATAAAATTTCGGGAAATTTTTTCTTCTTTCTGGAAAAATTTGCCTGAAAATTTTCCATTGACACATAACTCATCAGCCGTTATAAACCCAAAAATTGCTACTGCAATTTTTGGTAAATTCAAAATGTAAAATAAATCTCCCCATTTTCAGCTTGCCTTTTATGTTTTGTACTGCCTAAAAAATTAACTAATTGAAAACAAATTATGTCCGATAAAATAGTTATTAGACGCTTCTTGTTAACTACTTGGGTATAAGCAGGTTAAGTGAGCTAAATTGAACTAAAGTTTAAAATGCCTAAAGTTATTATTTAAAATGAAAATTACTATACTATTAAATTATTGGTATGAAAAATGAATAAGAATGGTTTCGGGTTATCTACTCTTTTTAAGTTATAAATGTAAGGTTGTGGATTATAAACAAATATCAGTGCCCAAATTATAACAGGGAGGTTTTATGGTTCAGAGATTGGGAGGGTTAGTATCCGGAATCGACGTAAATACAATTATAAATAATCTCCTGGAGGCCAGAAGGATTCCTATAACAAGGCTTGAAAATATTAAAGATACGCTTGACATAAAAAAGAGCGTATTTCAGGAAGTAAAATTTCAACTTTATAATATGCAGAAATCCCTATTAGACCTTCGACTTGAATCCACTTTTAAGTCAAAACTGGTTACTTCATCGGACTCAAGCAAGGTTACGGCTACAGCAGGGGTAAATGCTGCAAATGGATTACATACCTTAGAAATAGAGAGGCTTGCTATTTCCGCTTTTGTAAGAAGCCAGTATTCAAATGCGAAACTGGCCTCTTCACCTCCGAATACAGCTGGAATTGCCACTGTTGCCGGTCGTCCTATGGATAACCTGGAAGGAATCCATAATATAACTATTTCCGACCAAACCTCTTATTATAAGGTTGAGTCAAGTTTCGCCCCAACCGGCGGCGGGTTAATGGAAACCCTTGCAGGAGTTGCGGCTGAAAGTTCTACTGGGGAAGGAACAATAGGTACAACAATAAATTCCAGCAGTAACCAGTTAAAAATAACAATAGGAGGAGAAACTGTTACGATAACTCTGGATGATGCTACTGCTGATGTAACTGCTATGGCGAAAGTAGCAGCAGATGTTGAAGACAAAATAAATTCTGCATTAAATACTTCTAATGATACATCCGGCTTAACCTATGTGGCCGTGAGGGCAAGCAGGGATGCCACAGTAAGTACGGATGCCTTTACAATCTATGACGTAAAGAGTGGAACCACAAATGATATTGTTATTGATACCGGGATATCAAATAATTCAGCAGCAGCATTAGGATTTGGAAGTGGAGGCACAACCGGCACTGCTGCTACTATTACCTCCCAGGTTACATCATCCTCTCTGGAAATGCTCCTTTATAAGATGAATGAGCCTATAACCGGTCTAATAAGAGGAGTTGAGTTTTTTGTAACGAGTAGTACAGGACTTACAACAGGGACCGCTGTTATCGGGGCCGGTGCAAAATTAAACAATACTCCTCCTACAAAAACAGTAATCCATGGAGGAACCGGAGTTTCAACCTCTTCTCTAAATACAACGGTATCCGGTCTTGATAATGCCGGATTTACAACCGCTCCCTCAACAAGCACGAATGGAACTTTTACCATTAATGGTGTGAGTATAACCATTTCAGACTATACATCACTTAGTGTAAATGACGTTTTAGGTCTTATTAATGGCTCTGGCGCTGGAGTTACGGCAAGTTATGATAGCACAAATGACAGGTTTGTTCTTACTTCCAATACTTCCGGAAATAATAGTATTTCTCTTTCCCACTACAGTGATACAAGTAACTTTTTAACCATTGCAAATCTTACATCCCAGACAGGAGCAACCCAGTATTACGGCGGATCAGGGGGGACTATTGATGAAGATTCATCTCTTTTGTCCGCAGGGTTTGATATAACCCCTACATCCGGTGTTTTTACTATAAATGATGTTACTATATATGTTGACGCTTCAAATAATTCTATAGGTGATTTAATAGATAAGATAAATAACTCCAATGCAAAGGTGACTGCAAGTTATGACAGTGCACTAGGTAAATTCTTGTTGCAAAGCACACAGGGGGTAACTGATACAAATACGGATAAAATTGTTATTGGAAGTGATACCGATACCAGTAATATTCTTTTTGCTTTAAATTTAATGGGTGATATGTATGCGGAAACTTCCGGCAATGCTGCTTCAGGAAACCGAACCAGTTCTGATTTAATAACATTAACGTATGATTCAGACGAGTCGACCACGGGCAATGTTAATATTGAATCAACAACTGGAAGCGGTGCATATCAGGGCAGTCCCGGAGTTGTGAACTGGATTGACGGCATTGCAAACAATGCGGTTTTTAAAGTGACGGCCGGCACTGATGGAACTACTGCTTACACCTGGACAAATAATTCCGGTTTGAAAATTGCGGATATTGACACATTCGTATCCGAGTGGAATAAAACTTCTAACTGGAGCGGGGGAAGTGTTGCTGTGGGAGTGGTAAAAGAAGGGGCCGATCAACTCCGGTTCTTTAATCGTGATGTTGGAGCTAATGCTGAATTCACTATTAGAGGTGATAGTCCAAATGATATCTTTGAATTAGGGCTTACCACAAACTTGAATAACAGCCTTATCTTAGATAGTGATACTTATGCCCTCTGGCACTTTGGGGAAGGGACAGGAAGTACCATAAGTGATGAGGGGGGTAACTATAATGGGACCATAGGGGGAAGCGCCACATGGACCACCACTGACGGAATTTTTGGTACAGCCCTTGATTTTAATTCCGGTACTTCAGATGAAGTAAGTATAAGCAGCATGTCAATTCCCGATACAGGGACAATGGAATTATGGATTAAACCGGATTTTAACAGTAATGATGGTAATGCCCATCCGATATTTTCAAATTATACAGATGACGGTGATCGTTTCTATATATATTTTGATGGAACCGATGAAAAGTTTAAAGTAAACTTAGGAGATGCCGTAACTGATGATTTAGTTCAAAGTGATACCACAAGTTTTGCAGCAGGGAGTGGCCCCGAAATTCATATTACAGTCACCTTTGATTATACAAATGACAGCTATGAATTATTTGTGGACGGTACATCCAGAGCAACTTCCAATGCCAGCCGTACTGCACCTACAGGGACAACATCCTATATAGGATCTTACCACGGGGCAACAACAGATTATTTTGACGGGGTCATTGATGAAGTAAAAATTTCAAATGTTGTGAGGGGAAGCAGTTATATACAGGACAGTTCCGGCAGCAATTCAAACGATGAAGGACAAAAGAACATCACCAATGGAACATCAGCAACGGCATCTGCCAAATATAATGCCCTTACCTTTGCATACAATGTTAATAATGATACTGATGCAGCGGCATCTGTAACCACTTCCGGAAGCGGGGGTGATTTTACATTGACTTCGAGAAGCAGATGGCATTCAGGTAACTTTACTATATCGGATTATGGTGATACTGGTACTACACCCAACACTGTATCCGATTATTTTGGGGCAAGCAGTTTAGATGTGGATTTCGACTCTGAAACCCAGGCAGGTGAGTGTGGTCAGGATTCTCAATTTACCCTGGATGATGTTATTTACACCCGAACAACAAACGCTATTTCTGATGTTATCGGAAGTGTAACAATAAATCTTTTAAATCCCACCACATCATCCATTACCCTTGAAATTAAAAATGATACCGACAAAGCAATTGAAAAACTGTCGAATTTTATTGTTGAATACAATAAATCTCTGGAAAAATTAAACCCGGGTACCCTGAGTGATGACCAGAAAGAATATCTTGTGCCATTATCTTCAGAAGATAAGGCAAGCATGACCTTTACTGAGATAGATACATACAACTATTATAACGAACTCTATACGGGTTATGATTTTATAAATAAAGATTCTTCTATAAGACAACTTTACAGTTATTTTAGAGAAAATACCGCGGATGAAGTAAGGGGAATAGCACAGACTGTAAATTCCTTAGCTGACCTGAATATAACATCAGGTTCAGTGGGAACAGAGGACGATTCAAAGAAGGGTTATCTTTTACTTGGGCCCACCGGAGAAAGTGATTATCTGGATACAATAAGAGATACTTTAGAAAATAACAAAATTTTAATTTATCATCTTGAAAATAATGCCGATAATGTATATACATTTTTTTCAAATGATGCAAGCGAAAACTCAGGGACAGCCGATGGACTGGCAAGGAAGCTTGATGAAAAAGTTGATGACTATATTGGAACAGATGGAATAATAAGTCGGAAGATTACCACAGAAGGCCTTATAGACAAAGAAATTGAAGATATTGAAGAGAGAATATATACAATGGAAGAAAGATTGGAAAATGATGAAGAGAGATTATGGGAAAAATTTGGACTTATGGAAATGATAATAAGTAAAATGCAGGCACAAAGTACATTCATTTCTGCTTTATCCAACTCACAGAATAACCAGAATAGTTAATTCATATATGCTTAATTATTACTTATTAGTAATTTATAATTATAGGGCACATGCTTATTATATACGTAATAAAAACAGGAGGAATAATAAATGAATCCAACTGCTGCCTATTCCAAATACCAGA
>JAXHUS010000238.1:0-2195 GCA_034189305.1 Thermodesulfobacteriota bacterium
TTTAAACCCCTGTCTGAAAGGGCCTGTTTCACTGCTTTCAATATTGAAAAATTTCCACAGCCCGGACACCAGGCAGTCTCATAATCTCCATAATCTTCAATAGTAACCATCTAAAACCCCTCGTAAATATTCACTGTTCATTGTTTTCAATTGTCCGTCCCCGGAGGGGATGCCCTTAAAAGTTGAATTGCATATTCCGGCTCTTTTCCTTTCATCAATCTCAATTGTCAAATTCAAACGCATTTTTTGGGATTATAAATCCTCATCATATTTTGTTGTACCGGTTAAGTTCTTGAAGTATAAAATCAGCATTAATGGGTAATCCATCATATCTATTTACACATATTTTTATGTGAAATCCCGTTTCCCTTCGGATTAATTTTGCCAGTTGACCAGTTGCGTTTCCCTCTACACATACTACTTGACGTGCATCTTTCAAGTACCCTATAAACTGATCCTGTACCAAAGGCCAGACCTGTGAGAAATGGAGTGTGGCTATCCTTTTTCCGTTATTTCTCATCTGAATAGCCGCTTCCAAAACTGCACCCATACTTGATCCCCAGGAAACAAGCAGGGTATCAGGCCTTTTATCACCATTAAACCGGGGCGGAATCACTTCCGTCCGAATCCCTTTTTCCTTCTTAAGCCTCTTCTCCACCATTTTTTTTCGCACCTGAAGGTCTTCGGTCAGATGACCGTCTTCTGTATGTTCATCGCTGTCAGCAATAACAAAATATTCACTTTCCCCGGGGACATATCTTGGCGAAATCCCGCTTTCAGTAATTAGATAACGGTGGTAGCGGGATATTGAATCGTCAACTTTAGTATCAACCTGGATTGGTGATAGATTCTCTATGTCAAAAGGTTCTATGGCATGATAGGAGTCAGCAAGAAACTGGTCCGTCAAAATAAATATGGGACATTGGTATTGTTCTGCCAGCGCAAAGGCATTTCGTGTCAGATAAAAGCAATCTTCAACGGTTCCGGGTGCTAAAACCGCCCGAGGAAACTCACCATGTCCCGAATGGATTACAAATTCCAGATCAGCCTGCTCGGTCCTGGTTGGAAGTCCGGTTGCCGGACCTGGACGTTGGGCTATAACAATAACTAATGGAGTTTCAGTCATGGCTGATAGACTGACTCCTTCCACCATAAGGGCAAACCCGCCTCCGGATGTACCCACCATACTTTGCGCTCCGGCAAATGATGCACCAATAGCCATGTTAATTGCCGCAATTTCATCCTCTGCTTGTTCTACAATAAAACCCATTGTTTCCGCCTGTTTTGAAAGGGTTAGCGCAATGGAAGTAGCGGGAGTCATAGGGTAGAAGGAATAAAATTTTAACCCTGCGGAAATGGCCCCCAGGGCAATAGCCTCATTTCCGTTCATCATCAGGCGGTGTGATGGATTCGAAATAAGGGGTAATTTTTTTAAGGAGATTCTCTGTCGGGCAACCCAGCTAAAGGCTGATGTTAGAATCTGTCTATTTTCTTCAATAAAATGGGTATCCTTATTACTAAAGAAGTCCCCTAATGTCCTGCCAACTAAATTCTCATTAAGCCCAATAAAAGCAGAGAGAATACCTAAGGCAGATATGTTGTAAAGCCTGTCCGGGGTTAATTCCTGATAAGGAACATGAAGGCACACATCATCTACAATATTAAATTTTTTATCTACTATAATAATCCCTTTTTGGGAAAGATTTTCCCTTTGCATAATCACTGTATTTGCGTCAAGAGCTACCAGAATATCAATTGATTCCAGAGGTGACAATGCCCTTTTTGAACTTATACGGACAGTAAAAGTATTGTGTCCACCGCGAATTCGTGACTGGTAGCTTTGAGTCACCACAATAAAATAACCACTACGAACCAGTACCCTGGCAAATATCTGCCCTATGGTTAGCAGCCCCTGTCCTGCCTCACCTCCGATTAATACATTAAGACCGTCTCTTATCAAAATATAAATCCTTTAATATTCTATAATATATAACCACTGACCTCCACAGTAAATTCAATACATATCTCCCTTTATCATATTTAAACAGTAATTTCAATGCCGTAATTCAAATACTGTCATTTAAAAATTAAAAGTGAACTGTTTTTATAGGATTTAAAAATTAAAAGTGAACTCCTAAAAGCTATATTCTAAAACCAAAAAAGGAGGTTTTAGATTATGGTACAGCTACATAAGA
>JAXHUS010000239.1:0-2898 GCA_034189305.1 Thermodesulfobacteriota bacterium
TATAATTAAGACAATTTTATAAAAAATCAAATCTGTAGTGACAAAACTTGACTTCTGTAACTCGTAACCCCTTGATTTTAAAAGGTTTATTTTTTTGTGTCATGAACTTGGGTTAACGTTTAAGTTTAATGATGCCTGGTTTTTTAAATCCTGGAAATTTTAGTATTTTCACGCTTTTTGCCCTTAATGGGGTTTAATTTTATTTTTTGGACTAATGTTCCGGCAGCATGGATACCAGTATGTTCAAGCCAATGGCCTGGTTATGATATCGCCAGGGAAATATTCGATAGAAATAATATCGTTTTACTTGGTATCACAGTAGATAATATCCCCACCCTGTATGCCTGGACAAGACAGATGGTTAAAGGCGGAGTCAATTTATGGTTTCCAGTGCTTTCTGATTTTTTCCCTCATGGGAAGGTAGCAAAGAAATACGGTATTTTACGCTCTGATGGGGTCAGTGAAAGAGCTTTGTTTGTTATTGATAAAAAAGGAGATCCTCAGGTATATAGACATTCACGATATAAATGAGAGACCGTCCCTGGATAATATTGTTAAGGCCATTGAAGGATTAAGGTAACTTTTCCTCCACAGATTTTACCTTACTGACAATCCGTCCGTGGATGCCCTTACGATAATCAACATTCATGGTCATATACAATCGGTTGCAATCTTTTTTAAGTTCCTTAAAACAAAGGTTCACTACATCCATAACCTCATTCCAATTACCTTCAATGCTCGTGCCCATAGGACCAAACTCATACGGCAACCCGCTATTCCGGATAATTTTTACAGCTCTGGATACATATGGACTCACACTTTCGCCCTTATCCACAGGAAAGATGGAAAGATTAATAAGTACACTCATATAAGCCCCCCTTTTTCCGGGGAAATCAGGATATTCAACCTGGATCTTTGTATCGAGGTAGAATTTGCAATATAAATTCCTTATAAAAACCTTTTATTTCTTCATAGACATCAATTTTTTTAAATGGCCTTTTTCCTGGTTGATAAGATCATCAACTGCTTTCTTATGAGTGGCTTTAACCATATCTTTAATTTCCGCGAAGAAAATAATTGAATCCTTTTCAAAACTCATGGCCATATCAAGGGCATCTTCTTTTTTCTTAACCTTATTTACTATATTATCTATACCTTCTTTTTTTGTAAATACATTCATATCCGCCAACATTTTAATGTAATCGAAATACTCGGCTTCATCTGCAATTTCAGGTTTATAATCCCTAAAAGATTCGTAAAGTGACTGGAAACTCTCAATATGTTTTTCTTCCTCACCAGCCATATGATTAAAGAGTTCTTTGATATCCGCCTCATCAATTTTGTTTGCAAGGGTCTTATAGAAATAAAGACCATTTCTTTCAATTTGTATTGCAACTTCAATTATTTCACCACCAGAGAAAAATATCATCTCTACCTCCTTTTTTCTTTATCTTAGATTTTTATTCGTTATTAGATTCGTATAGATAAATAATTTTTCATTAAGGTTTGATCTTTTTAGTCAGTTCAACAATTCTTTTTGCAAACCTTTCCGTAACTTCCGCATTTTCAATTAAAAACTTCCTGATATCTCCTACAGGACTTACTGCCACGGGTCCATAGTGATCACCCTGATAATCTCCCTGAATTATCATGCCATGTACAAGAAAGGCATGGTGGACAGCCATAAGGGCCGTTTCATTCCCGCCCCCGACAAAGGTAGATGTTGCAAATGCACCTCCGATCTTCCCTTCGAGTTTGCCCAGTAATTTATAGGTTTTATCAAAAAACTCCTTAATGGGTCCGGCCATATTTCCCATATAACAGGGAGTACCTACGATGATTGCGTCGTATTCCTGAAGTTCTTCAATCTTTATTAGTTCATCTACCTTTTTTATGGTTACAGCCACATTAGCCTTTTTAATCTGGGAAGAAATTGACTGCGCCATATATTCGGTAGCTCCTGCATCTTTTTCCTTATCCGATGAAGAATAGTAAATTATTATTATTTTATTCACGATTACCTCCCTATATTAAAGTTTTTATTAAAGACCTGTAAAAAATAAAAAAAGATTTATTCTATATTCCATTTTGTAGATTACAAAATCAGCAATTTTAATGCCAGTTTTTTAATTTATAACGCCATAGAAATAAAAGTTCCCTTCCCCCCCATTTAACCATGGCCCCACTGATTATTAACTATAACTTTCCATCATCTTTCTTATCAGGATTGGATCGGTCTTTTGCCTTACTAATACGCCTTTATCTAAAAAATGGAAATGTTTTTCAAATGGGACATTTTCATTCTTATAAATAATCCCTACAGGGATATTATCCCCCCACTGACAGGCCACCTTAAGAGCTTCCTCCCAGTCGGTGGGATCATAATCAGATGACAATGGCTTACACCTTCTCTTATACCAGGCAAAAGTATTTACTTTATTGAAAGATACACAGGGCTGAAGGATATCTATAAGGGAAAATCCCTGATGAACAATTGCTTGACTGATGAGATCCGAGAGATGGTCAACCATTCCTGAAAAAGCACGTGCCACAAAACCGGCACGCATAGTTACTGCCACAGATATTGGATTAAAAGGGGTTGATAATACACCCCGGGGCTGGGCTTTGGTTGTTAAATCCTTTCCGGTAGTCGGGCTGGCCTGTCCTTTAGTAAGACCATAAATCTGATTATTGTGAACTAAAAGGGTAATACCAATATTACGCCGGATTGCAGCCAGAAAATGGTTCCCTCCTTCCCCATAACTGCAACCATCTCCGCTTTCGACAATGACGGTAAGGTCTGGATTCGTAAGTTTGATACCGGTGGCCACCGGCAATGATCTGCCATGCAGGCCATTAAAGAGATTTGTATTAAGATAATGGGGTGTTTTTGCGGCC
>JAXHUS010000024.1:0-2477 GCA_034189305.1 Thermodesulfobacteriota bacterium
CCAACTTAATTAAGGTTTTTGTTTAATAAAAAATTCTTTTCATTTTTACTCAAGCTAAGTGCCTAAAGTGAGCTAAAGTTTAAAGTGCCTAAAGTTCTTTAAAAATGAAAATTCCTATACTATTAAATTATTCCTTTCTCCCGGGCTTTCTTCACAATTTCCGGCACCGGCCACCATTTTTTAACACCAAGGTCTTCACATACCGCATCGGCGGCAAGATATCCAGAGCCCAAAATTACAGTTCCTCCCGGATAGGTACATGAACCCCCCATATATAAACCTTCTATGGGGGAACGATGCTGGGAGCATTCAGGATTAGGTCGATTATAACCCATCTGTAAAGGATTATATTGCCCCTGCTTTATAGACCCTTTAACCATATCCAGGTATTTATTTTCGATATCCGCTGGTGAGGATATATATAAATCCCTTATTGTCTCCTCAGTAATATTTGGAGCATATTTATTCAGGATATTTATTAACATATTAGCCTTTTCCTCTTTAAATTTTATCCTGAGCCATTTCCCCTTTCCTTCATTTATATCGTAAGGTGCCATACATGAAATAACCCCTGTATGTCTGTCGGGAGGTGCCTGGGAAGGATCATGGACAGTGGGAAAAGAGCAGTTGAATCCTAAATTCCCTCCAAACTCACCCTTTTCAATTTCCTCATAATGGTTTATAAAATCATCTGCCTTTTCATATCCCAATACATGGATAAATGCCTTGCTAACATCCGGGTTAGACTTTCCAGAAATAAAATTCGGGAGTTCCTCCAAACACATGTGTACAGTAAATAAACTCCAGTGTTCCCAATTCCATGCCCTGATAGACTCAACAAAATTTTTCTCAAGCTTATCTTCCCCTATATATTTCAAAAATGTCTGATGGGTATCCAGAGTGCTTACAATCGCCTTTGCTTCAATTAAAGGGCCATCATCCAGTTCCACGCCCTTTGCTGTCCCGTTTTCCACAATAATCCTCTTTATACCATACGGTGAATAAATCTTCCCTCCATGATCCATAAAAAACTTCATTAATGCCTGGGCAAGATTATGCGAACCATGAACTACAAGGCGATAATTGGCCGCCCTGTTAAAATAGAGGGGAATAAGATACCCTAAACCAGATTGTGCTGGATCCAGACCCCACATACATAATGTATAAAGCATAAGACTTTTTACCTTCTCATTTTCAAAAAGCTCATCAACTACTTCCTTTGGGGTTTTTTCAGAAATCTCCATTATCTCTTTACCCCATGCGATCTTTTCAAATTTTTTCACTTGCTCAAGGGGAAGGGAAGGCTGAACATATGTAGCAGGGGCAATAAATTCATCCATCATCTTCTTTGATTTTAAAAACATCTCCATGTAAGACGCAGCATCTTTTCTGGAAAACTTCTCAATGGATTTGCATGTTTTATCAACATCCGAATAAATACATAAAGAGCTTCCGTCTAAAAAAGAGATGGCAAACTGTACTTCTGGATAAATATGCTTAAGATTGTAATTAGCTTCAAGTTCTAAGTCTTTGTAAATCGGAGCATAATCTATCATCGGGAAATAAATGGCGTGGACATTATGCTTAAATCCACCCTGCCTGGCTTCTTCCGTCATAACCCCACCCCCAAGCTCGGTTCTTCTGTCAACAATCACTACTTTAAGACCGGCTCTTGCTAAATAACAACCTGCTGTAAGCCCATTCGGACCTCCACCAATCACCACCACATCAAATTCCCTCTTTCCAGGGGACTCCTTTATCCAGGGGTAGGATAAAATTTTTTTGGTTGCTTCTGACCACTTTTCAGTTCCTTTTGGCCATCCATTCATTTTATTTTACCTCCATACAAAATAGCCTTTAAAAGGGACGATCTTCCCATGTTTTTGTAAGCCCAAAATCTTCTGCGATTACCTTATAGCAGTTATACCCTTGCGTGCTCCATGCAAGGGCAAAGGGGTGCCAGGCGGTGCCGGTACAGTAAAGTCCTTTTAGCTCAGGTACTCTATAACCGGCAAGCTCAGCAATAGGTCTAAACCTTCCCATCTGGGCCGGTGTATTATCTATTACCGCCCAATTACCGGCAGGCGCATAGTTACGGGCCATTCTGGCAGTATAATAGGGTGTTACAGGAGTGTAACCCGCCACAATATCCCAGTTCACATTGGTTGTATATTGTTGAAGTTTTTCTATTGCATTCTCAGCCCATTCCTTTTCATTTTTCTTCCACTCTTTGTCGGTCATTGCCCAGGCCGGAAGGGTAAACTGTTCTGTATGTAACTTAAAACCAATCTCAGGAGGTGCCATGCATTGATCTGACTTATCCACATCCGATACACCCATATAGCTCCAACCCATATACATCTTCTCCGGCCACTGTAATAACTTCCTCTGGGAACTTTCTTTAGAAAATGCATCAAGGTTAAGATCCCCCAGACACATCCACATACAATCCCATACATCCGGTTCAAAGGCTTCAC
>JAXHUS010000240.1:0-4796 GCA_034189305.1 Thermodesulfobacteriota bacterium
TTCGGATTCATTATGAAGACCTTTATAGAGATGATGATGTGTATTCATATATTCCAGCCATAAGAAGAATACGGAGGCTCACAGGATCAGATGTAACAGACCCTGTTCTGGGAAGTGACGGTTGTTATGACGACTTTGAAGGCTGGCACCAAAAGCTTAATCCAAAGATGACCTTTAAAATACTTGGCAAGAGAGAGTTTCTTGTTCCCAGACACTCTTTAAAAAAGCAATTACCTAAAGAGTCTGAATATATTAAGAAGGATTTTTTTCAGATAGAATGGGAGGTAAGGCCACTCTTTATCTTAGAGGTTCAATTAAATGATCCTGATTATGCCTATAGTAAAAGAATTTATTTTACAGAAGATGATGGGACAGCAGGGATAGCTTATGGCGAAGCTTACGATCAAAAGGGAAGGTTCTGGAGGTGTAATTATATTTATATCCACCGCTACATTGAGCCGGAAACCCTACACAGAAACTACTATGGATGTATGTTTAAAGATGTTATCTCCGGCCATTCTTCTGCAATGCCTACAGATCCTGTTGACTTAAATTTGAGTAAAGTCTTTATTCCGGAGGAATACTTTACAGTAAGGGGTTTATTAAGAAAAGCCAGATGAGGAATAATAAAAAAAATAAAGAAAGGCATTAAAAGATGAAAATAAACTTTTTGATCTTAATATGTTTTTTTTGGGTGGGAATTCATTCTTTATGCATGGCTTCACAGGTAACAATAGATCCCGGCATAGAAATAACAAATAAAAACTATGAATTATATTTGAATGACCTTAAGAGTCTGCTTACTCCACCTGATTTCGTCTATGTTGAAAATGGCATTAAAAACGGTTGGATAACGGTCCCTGTAGTTAAAAAGAGAAAATATCCTCAGCCAAAATTCTGGCAGGAAGCCACGGTAAAGTATAATAATGCTTCCGCATGCCGGGTAGGACCTACAAATGAACTTATTGGATGGACCGCCGGATGCCCTTTTCCCGACCCCAAGACAGGTGCAGAACTTGCCTGGAATTTTAGAAGGAGAAATCAGGCAACGGATCAGGCTTCCTTTTTTTCTGATTTCTTACTTTTTGATAAATCAGGAAGAAAGACGGGTAAAGTTGAGAGGAGCTTTAAATGGCATCTTTATGATCGCTGGTATATGGGAAGACGCTTTGTTCCTCCTATGCCTGAAGAGCCTGGTAATAATGGTCTTGTCTGGATGAAGGAGTCTATAATAATTACGGAACCTTATGATATTAAGGGATTTGCAATGATTAGAATCTGTTATGACCCCATTGATAAGCCTGACGAGGTATATAGTTATGTTCCTGCAATTAGAAGGCTGCGCCGGCTTACAGGAAGTGATGTAACGGACCCGGTTCTTGGAAGTGATGCAGCTTATGATGATTTTGAAGTAATGCGACAGAAAATAGATTCCAAGATGTCTTTTAAAATTTTAGATGTAAGGGATTTTCTTGTTCCGGTCCACTATACCGAAAAACCACCGAAACTTTTTGTAAAAGGAAACTGTTTTCAGGTAGAATGGGAGATAAGGCCGCTATGGGTCCTACAGATAAATATAAACAATCCGGATTATTTATATAAAAAAAGGATAATCTATATAGAAAAGGAACATAAAACAGGGGATGTTTATGCAGGGGAATGTTTTGATTTACAGGGAAGGTTGTGGAAAAGCTGTAATTTTGTTTCCCAGGCAAAAGACCCGGATTATTTTGAGGGAAACAGCTGGTATGGATGTGTATATAATGATTATTTAAGTGATCATTCAACTCTGATGGATATGTATCCGGTATTTGCCGATCCAAAATCAACTGCAAAGGCATTTACAATAAAATATTTATTACAAGAAGCAAAGTAAAAACTATATTAATAAGAACATATTAAAAAAGGAGGAAAAAAATGAGCAGTATGGAAGATACCGGGAAAAAATTACTTGACGATGTGTTTGGAAAAGAAGGGAGAAAGAAATTTATACCTTTAATTGAAGAACCAAAGGATTCAACCTGGGACAGGAAACTTGTTATTAATGTAGCGACAACAGGAGCGTTTTTAACCCGTGAGCAGAATCCAAATCAGGCTTTAAATCCCCAAGCGATTGCTGATGCTGTCATAGAATCCCATAAGGCAGGCGCAGCCATATGGCATGTTCATACAAGGGACGACAACGGTTTTCCGTCAGTTGAGCCTGAGGTTACTATAAGAACAGAAGAAATGGTTTTTAAAGAGTGTCCTGATATAATAACCTCATGTTCGGTATGGGGAGCCATTGGGAAACAGGGAGCAGATTTGATAAAACCCATGGTTGACCCCCTTCTTAAAGCAAACAGCAAATATCTTCAGACAGCGGTTATTCCTGCAGTAACAATGGTTGTTGGGCCTGTGATAAACCATATCAATAAGGAGAACCTTGTAGGCATGGTGGAATACCTGCAAGAAAGAGGAGTAAAACCGGAATTCCAGGCATTTACCCTGGAAGGTATAGAAAATGTTAGAAAATGGCTGATAGAACCTGGAATACTTGAAGCCCCATATTTTATAAATGTAATTACCGGCACTCATGCTTCAGTATTTTATGAAGCCCCTACAACTCCATATAACTGGGGTATAGTTTATCTTATGACTATGCTGGAGAAGCTTCCGCCGGACACATTTAAGGGAGCAACCATTGGAGGCAGAAACTGGCTTCCCATGGTAATGGCAGCCTTATTATTAGGAGTTGATTGCGTGCGAATCGGCATGGAAGATGCCCTTTATATGTATCCCCATAAAGATGAGTTAATAAAAAAGTCTTGTGATGTTGTTAAAAAAGTAGCAACCATTGCAAATGAGATGGGCAGAGGGGTTGCAACTTCCAAAGAGGCCAAAAAGATATTGGGGTTGTCATAACTTAGAATTGTATAGGAATTTTCTTTTTTGGACGCATATAGACAAAGATTAAAAAAGATATATAAATAATAAGAATTAGAAAGTATTTATATGTGCATATACGATTGTACATGGCCTCTTGAATGGCAACCGGAAGAAATTCCGCCCCGGTCTTCCTTTGATAACATATACCCGGAGGATACTAAAGAAAAGGTGATAAGAAACTGGAAAGATTATGGTTTTTGAGAGGAGGGAGTTTACATGAAAAAGTTTTTAATAGTTATATTAAACTTGACATTTATACCGGGTTTTCTTTACTCACAGGATATAAAACCCGGGATAGTTATTACCAAAAAAAACTATGCCAATTATCTTAAGAGTATGAAAGAACTACTTCCCAGGGGGAGTTTTATATGGCTTTCCAATGGTTTAAAAGAAGGATGGACTACCATTCCAGTGGTAGAGAAGAAAATATATCCTCCACCTAAAGGATTTGCAGAGGCCACAGCCAAAAACACAGGTAAATTTAAAGTAGGTAAAGACAATAAACTGACGGGTATAAAATCCTGGCAGGCAGGTCTTCCCTTTCCCAATCCTAAAAGTGGTGCTGAACTTGCCTGGAACGTTTACAGGAGAAGGGAGTGTGCAGAGGAATTTGAGTGTAAAAGCACATTTTGTCTTCTTAACAAAGATGGAAAACTTGAAAGAAGCTTTAGAAATTTTTTTATAAAAAAGGCTTATGTGGGAAGGACTGATATCTTCCCTATACCTGAAATCACCGGCAACAATGGAAATATATCCTGGAAAGAGGCTATGCTTGTTTTTGAACCTTTCGATGTCAGAGGTTTTTCTCAGATCAGGATCCATTACGAAGACTTATACAAAGATGATGATGTTTATTCCTATATACCTGCTTTAAGAAGAATTAGACGTCTTACAGGTACTGATGTAACTGATCCGGTTCTGGGAAGTGACTGTTGTTACGATGATTTTGAGGGTTGGCATCAGAAGCTGAACCCCAGGATGACCTTCAAAAGTCTTGGATACAGGAATTTTTTGGTGCCAAGTTACTATACGGATAAAACACCCATGTCCTTTGCAGGAGGAAATTGTTTTCAGGTGAACTGGGAGATAAGACCTCTCTGGATGCTGGAAGTTTTAATGAATGATCCTAATTATGCCTATCAAAAAAGGATTATATATGCAGAAAAGGAAGATAATAGTTATGGAATAGCATATTATGACACATATGATTTAAAGTCAAGGCTATGGCGAACCTATGATGTAATCATCAGATACCTTGATGAGTCAAGTTTTCAAAGAAACTATGTGGGTTTCATGTATGCAGACCAGCAAGCAGAACATTACTCGGGAGGCCCATGGGATCCTATTGTTTCTGAGTTAGGAAAAGTTTTTATCCCACCAAAGACTTTCACAGTAAGGGAATTGTTAAAAAGGGCAAAGTAAAAGTTAACTTTTGAAAGGAGGGAATTAAAATGTCAGAGAAGGTTGATACAAGAGGAGGTAAATCAAATGAATGACTATGATGTTGTTATCATTGGTGGCGGTCATAATGGTCTTACCTGCGGTTGTTATCTTGCAAAATCCGGTCAAAAGGTAGGGGTATTTGAAAGAAGACATAATATAGGAGGTGGATGCTGTACAGAGGAGATGACATTGCCGGGTTTTAAGCATAACCTCCATTCATTTATTCACGGGGGATTACATAGCGGTCCCGTGTATAAGGATCTGGAGCTTGAGAAGTATGGATCCAGGTATCTTTTTCCAGAGACCCAGTGGGGAATGGTTTTTGAAGACGGCAGGGCTTTAGTTCAATATAAGGATATTGATAGGACATGCAAAGAGATTGAGAAATTCTCTTTAAAGGATGCCGGAACGTACAAGGAAGTAAT
>JAXHUS010000241.1:0-6320 GCA_034189305.1 Thermodesulfobacteriota bacterium
CGCATTTTTTAAATAGAGGACTGTATCACCAACCATGTAATAATATCTCATAAACACCAGACGTAAAGCCAGAGACATAAGGATACTCAACAATAGCCAGATATAAGTCCGTTTCATTTGCTAATCAAAAAATTTCAACCGCAGACATGCGCAGACTGACACAGATAAATATATCTTTTGTTAAGGCATATAGGCTTTAAACAAAATATCTGTGTACTTCTGCGTGTTTCTGCGGTTAATTAGATTTTCTATTCCTTCTTCTGTTTTATTTCGGCCTTTAAAATCGTCAGTTCCTGAACCAAATTTTTGACCTGATCTGATAGTTTGCTAATCTGCACCGAGAATTGTAAACATAACAGAATTAAAAATATAATAGCAAAAAGAAAAAGGGTTGATGTTGGGAGCCCTGCGCCAATCAAGTGTGTAATTTTAAGCAAGGATTCATACCACAAAGTCAGCGTGAGGATTATAGCTCCCGTTAATAGCCATAGCCATGAATACTCTTCCCTAAGCTTCCTTCGGCGCACAAGCTCTAATATTACTATAAAGATTGATAATCCAATTATTATGGCAACTACTTTTTGTCTTATCGGCATGTTACTAATACCCTCCTTCTATCTACCAAAAAGAACGCACAGATCCTTGAACATGAAAATAAAATATTTTAGTTTTATATTCTTCTCTGTCCCCTTTGCGTTCTCTGCGGTGAATATTACTTTTTAATATTTTCTTAATACTGTCAAACACATAGACAAAATCATTTTAAATATATAATAAGAGACCTTAAACGGGTTAGCATGCATGGATTTTCCTTCATTTTTATTGTACATCCTAACCGGCACTTCTTTTATCCGCATGCCTAACTTTGATAGTAAAATAATTACATCAGCATCAGGATAATCACAGGGGAATAAATCTCTGGCAAAAACTTTTAAGACCTTCTGGTTCATGGCCTGAAAGCCGGTGGTAGTATCCGTTATTTTTTTTCCGGAAAAGAGATATAAAATGCAACTAAAAAAAATAGTTCCAATATAGCGGTATAGTGATGTTTTGTAATTAATAGAACCCAAAAATCTTGAACCTAAAGCAATATCACAAGATTGTCCCTCCAAATTCTCCAATAGCACTTTAATATCCCTAACATCATGCTGTCCATCTCCATCCATTTGAATAAGAAATCTATAATCATGGCGGATTGCATATTTATATCCTGTCTGAAGGGCAGTGCCATATCCCATATTAAAGGGATGACTCAGTATAATTGCACCTGCCCGGGCTGCCAATTTTGAGGTTTCATCGCTGGATCCATCATCAATTACTACTACTGTACAGCCTGGATATTCTTCTTTAATTGATGAAACCACCCCGAAAATTGTCTTCTCCTCATTGTACGCCGGTATAATAACAATTGTATATGAATGTACCATATAAACCATTTAAACCAATCGAACTAATTTAACCAATTAAACCAATCTTTTAAACAGCAACAGCCTGAATACATCATAAAATATTGGATAATTCTTTATAATCTCAAATTCATGTCTTGAAAAAACCGATATAAAATCCCTGATGCGGTAATTATATTCGAAAACATTTTTATCTCCCAGTAATAATTCAGATAAATAAGCAAGAGTTTTGCCGCAAAAAGAATCATGGTTGGGCTGTATTAAAAGAACATAACAACAACTGATTCGCATTAAATGGCGGGCATAAGGTTCAAAATTCAGGAAATGTTCAAGCATCCCATCACATGAAACAAGATCGTATTGCTTATTTACGTCTTCTACTTTTTGTATAATGGCGGAAAATCCTTTATTACGGCAAAATTTCACTGCATGGGGAGAAACATCTATTCCTACATAATCAAAACCAGCTTCATAAAAAACTTCAAGTGTGTATCCCAGTCCGCATCCCACTTCTATAACTGTTTTAACCTCTATGTCTGAAATTGTTTTTGCCAGGGCTTTTTTTTTGGCTTTAAACATTAATCGACCTAGAAATGTCAAAGGGTCCTTTTCTTCTGCTCCTTTCCACTGTTTATCCCAAACTTGATAAAGTTCTTCATCGAGTTTCTTCGTCATAACGCATTCAAAAAAAAGAATTTAGTTAATCTATTTCAGCCGCAGAAACACACAGAATATCAGACAAATAGTTGGCCAATACTGGCCGGCGATAAAGTATAATACTCTTCGGGCAAATGGGCCGAACAAAATGTCTGTATCTTCCTTCATGTGTCTGAGGTTAATTAATGTCAACGTACCTTTGGATTCAGAAGCCCGTATACCTCACCGGCAGCATAACCAAAATGCTGGATAAAGTAAACCAACAAAACATGAAATACTAAAACTGCCGCTTTCTTTTTTATACATTGGAGAAGGGAATAAAAAAAAAGTAAAGGTAAATAGATTAAAGGTAATAAAAAAAGCTTTGAAAAAGGAATTAGAAGTATCGAAGTCATGACAACAAGAAAAATAAGGGGCAGGGTATAACTAAGTGCCCACATCTGAGAATGCCTTTTAAGAAGCCTTGCCCTTCCTTTGCCGTACCGAAACATATTTTTCAGCCATGTCTTTGGGGTAGAACGCATTTTGTGCCATACAAAAGAATCGGGCACAAAGTACAGTCTATAACCTGCTGTAATTAATCTGAAATTAATATCGGCATCTTCTGCCTCGCTACCCAATGTTTCATCGAAATAGCCGATCTCAATAATCTTTTGCCTTTCATACAGAACATTTACAGTAGAAAGGCTGGGAACATAAATATGCCTTTTGAACCTGCGCCCCTGAATACTGCTGAAACTGCCGGGATAAGAGTCCAGAGCAATTCCAACCGATTTAAGAAAATCGCCCATGCCTTCGGGAGGAATATTGGTTCCCCCTACGGCGATAAGCTTTTGGTCTAAATCCTTCCTGTTTCTATAACTCTTAACTAAAGTAGCAAGCCAGTCTGAAGGCGCTTCACAATCCGCATCAATAAATGCCACATAATCATATTGTGATGCCCTTATTCCTGTATTTCTGCCGGCAGCAGTGCCTTTTTTCAATTCCACTACAAGGCGAATATTTGAAACCCCCTTTTCAAAACCTTTAACCAATTCCTGGGTTCGATCTGTGGAGCCGCCATCCACAACAATAACTTCGTATTTATCCGGAGGATATGTCTGATTGATAAGGGTGTTTAAACAGGCATCGATATTGATTTCCTCGTTTAAACAAACTACTATAATTGATACATTCAATATTATTCACCTTTCCTTATTTAACGTCTTTTCAACGATAAACAGAAACTGCCCGGCTAATTTATATTTTTTGGTATACAGTACAGATCATGGCAAAATTGTTCACTTTGCTTTTTTGCCCTCTTAAACGGAATGCAAAGACTATCTTCTTTGTGTACTCCACGTCTTTGCGGTGAATAATTACAGTTTAACTATTAACGTATTGATTTTATCAGCTTATAATAAGATCAATTATCTCTTCTAGTACCTGTTTCAGGTCTAAATGCCCGCCCTTAACGATTTTGTTCTGATAGTGTTTATGATCCGGGAATGTGGAAATTTCAGAATGATGCGGTACATTGTCATATCGAAATATTAGGTTGCCATCGGCTTTCATGTATTGATATCGGTACTTGAATCGCTCAGGTGTTATTGACTCAGTGAATTCCAAAACCGTATTGTAAAAAAAAACGATTTTACCATCGACAAACAAAATTCCTAAAGAAAAATCAACATTATAATACGATATGTACTTCGGTACTGAACCAATCCGCAAGCTTAGAGGCAATCTGGATATCTTTCAGTCTGTTTTCAAGATTCATATTTGAGCTTTTCAAGATCATATAATTTCTTTTTAAGCAGACTTACAACACTTGCAACATGATCCCACTCTATCCATTCTTTATTATCCCCAAGCTCTCCCTTACCAAATAACCTATTGAATGTTGCAGTATCCATTCCTTTGGCTTCCTCAAATCGTTCGATTTTGTTTAAATAAGCTGTAAGCTTTCTTTGCAGCACTTGCTTTCCGATGTCAATACTTTCTTGCAAACTCGATAGTGCATTCCTGTCAATCATAATTTTTGCATAATCAGCCATAATAATCACCCCTTTGTTTATAGATGTTTTAATACCCTTTTCACAGGCAACCACCCTCCCCCATCCGTCCCGAAAAAAAATTTGAGAAGAACACTTTAGCTGATTTCATTGTCCTGTATCCTTCTGAAGGAATTCGAATTGCCTGTACTAACTTCCCCATGACATATTTAGGCCGAAGGTGGTATTTCTTTAAGTAAGAATCACACAGATAAACCATATCCTCGGACGACAATTCCGGAGTATCAAGAACGCAGTTATGAAGACCGTCCTTTGTCAACCATTGTGAAAAGTCATTTGTCCTCAAATATCCTTCATCCCTTGCCCAATTGTATGCTTCTGTACCGGGATAGACATATAGGGGATAGAACTGCATACTGTCACAGTTAATCTTTTTTGCAAATTCATAGCTCTGCTTTAAAGTTTCCCCGTTATCCCCCGGATTCCCCACCATAATGCAGCCGTGTACGAGAATACCGGCTTTGCGGGCATCCATTGCAAACTGGTAGTATCTTTCTACCTTTTCACCTTTATGCATATTGTCCAGGATGTGTTGACAACCACTTTCGAATCCAACTGTTACAAGCCGACAGCCGGCTTTTTTCATCAGTTTTAACAGGGAATAATCCAGATCCCCCCTTACATTGCAATACCATCTGACCCTGATATTACGCTGTATGATCATCTCACATATTTTAGTCACCTGTTTTTTATCTGCCGTAAAACAATCATCCTCAATCCCGATTTCCTTTACTTTTGGAAAATTTTTAATTATGTACTCAATTTCATCAACTACATTCTCCGGTGACCGTTTTCTATAACTTCTTCCATGAAAAACCTGAGGGTATACACAGAAAAAACACCTATACGGACAACCCCTGCCGGTCATAATCATAATCATGGGATAATTAGCGGCTGCGAAAAAATAGTTCTTATAGTACAGATATTTTTTATAAACTGAAGAAACAAAGGGAATCTCATCCAGATCATCAATCTTGCTACGATCCTGATTATGAACAACGCTGTTCCCTCTCCTATAGACCAATCCGTCAACTTCATCCAATGGTTGCTTTGTTTCAATAGCTTTTGCCAGATCCCGAACTGTATAATCATACTCACCAACAGCAACAGCATCAATATCATCACTCAATTTCAGGGTCTCATCAGGTAGCGCGGATGGATGTGTGCCCACCAGGACGGCAAACGCATCAGGATAATTTATTTTGAGTTCTTCTGTAACTTTCACATCATTATATATACTTGGCGTGCTTGTATCAACAACCATAATATCAGGAATAAAATTGCCCATTTTTTTGACAATATCTGACACACCAAGCCCGGCTGCAGGGGCGTCAAAAAATTGTATATCATGTCCGGTCTTTTCAACTACTCCCGCTGCGTAGGCAAGCCAGATAGGGTAATAAAAAGTGCCGCCTTTGGTCACGGCAGGACTGCGAGAAGTACGGGAAAAGCGATTTAAAAAAGGTGGGTTCAAAAAAAGTATTTTCATAATACATCCACGCAATCAAAGATAGACCGTTGAATCCATTTCACAATTATTCTGTTTTTATCTAAATCTTTCACCCCATAACTCTACCTATTTTTAATCCATAAATCTGGTTATGTAAATGAAAGTTGTTTGAATAGATATTTATGGAATTAAACTTTTCTAAAGTTTGTATCGGACGACAATACATTTTGAAGGAACAAATTCAATAAGTTCCATATTTTTTGATAGAAAGTCAATATAGTCGTCTATGCTTCCTTCTTGACTCTTTATTTGTGCAGCCATAAATATCTTGCCTCGCTCATAATTTTTTACATCCTCAAGCATCTCCCGTTTTTCTTCATCGTTTAATATTACCGAGCCACTCATCTAAAAGGTCCTCTTTATCAAATAAACTGAAGTATTCTCTTACAAGTGCCATGTCCATTTTAGCAAGGTGCAAACCAAACAGCCTTTGAATATCCGGGGCATCTATAAGGTAACGATTTTTCGGATCATTGGAAATAGCCTGTATTTTAAGACCAATCAAGTCCTCTGGCAGCAAGGTTTTTATAACCAATTCGCCACCAAAAACAAAATTTTTCTTTGCCCGTTGCATCATGGCCCTTGTATATTTTCTTCTCGCCAGGAGAAAATCAACTTGTCCGAAAACATTAAGGGGTGATAAATATGAAATAATTTCATCATTGCTAAAGTCTTGTTTCTCGTAACCAAGTT
>JAXHUS010000242.1:0-2339 GCA_034189305.1 Thermodesulfobacteriota bacterium
ATCATTATTATTTCGCAAAACTATATTCTTTAAATAAAAGCCGGAAGATAAATATTCCGGAACATATATATCCCTGTTTATAATCTTTTGAACCTGATCTAAAGTAATATTTGATTTTTCATTAATACGGGTTAAGTTAGTGTTTGACGGAACTTTGAGATTAAGAGGCGAATCAATTTTATTTATTATTGTTATTTGAGAAAATGAAGAGACAATGGCCAGCTTTCCACTGGAATCATATTTTTCTAAGCGAAGAGGAATTCCACAAGAGCAGTCAATCCATATTAATTGTTTCGGACGATCCTGGCTTTTAGGTTTGAATAGGACAAGATAAGCATTCCTGTGTAAAATTGTTTTCTTGTCCACTATCTCAATAGTATAATTTTTTTTAACGGAAGCAAGGTACGACCTGGGATCTATTCCCTTTTGCCTCTTTAACCGGGAGTTTTCTTGAATTACAAGGTTCCTTTTCGGAAGGTACCTCCATAAAAATTTTCCGTCGTCAAAGGATACTTCTTTATCCCCTTCAATAATTTTCTCTTCTCTCTGGGAAGCGCTTGGTAAATTACAAATTTCATATTTGTGGACAAAAGGGATGGCGCTATCTACAAATACCGTTAAAAGCTTACCTTTATAATCTACAGAAAGTTTATAATTCCCGAATTTAAGGAGGACATCATCAATATTAACTGCAAGAACTATCCTTCCCCAAAAAAATAAAGGTAAAACGATTAGAATAAGTCTTAATAGATTTTTATTGCTGTTTTTTATTTTAGGTCCCCTTTTCAATATCATTGCAAAAAGTAAAATATGAAATTCAAATTACAATGAAATACATTTTCATATAGGTTCTATGAAAATTATTTGTAAAACAGTTTTTGTTCCGACATGCGTTTGGGCTTTTAAGCTTTACCTTCTGGCATTTTAATGTCCCTAAAAGCAAACATAAAAACCGTATATTTATTATTTCCAAAATCCTCTATTCTGAATTGAAATATTCTACCTTTCATAGCCTGAGGTGTAAGACGCATATTCTATCACACCAGGACTTGATTCCAGACTGGAGGCTTCTATCTGCCTCAAATGATAAAATAGAACGTTTTTTACCTTTTCATCCTTCTCTGAATAAGAAGCAAAGGAAGCTCCTTCTTTTGTTCTTTTAAGTTCATAAATATTAAGAAAGTTATCCATCTTCTTTTCTTTTGGTTTTAAAAACCATATTCCAAAGGTAATAATTAAAACCGACGTGCAGACAAATGCGGCTACCTTTACCTGCCTTGTAAAGCAATTGATGAAAAATTCCAGTAGTGGAGAATTTTTTACCTCCATTACACCTTTCTCTTCTATTTTCTGAAACACCTGTTCCGTAAAATCTTGCGGAGGCAAAATTCCCGGGGCAAGTTCAAATTCCTTTCTTACAAATTCTCTTATTGTAAGCAATTTACTCATTTCCTTTTTACATTCGGAACACCCTTCCAGATGCAATAGAAGCCTTCTAAGCTCTTTTCCCTTTAACTCGTCATCGATATATGCAGAAATAAGTTCCCTGTAATCCATACAACTTTCCATTGTTACCTCTCTTATATATATGAATTAAGTTTTTCTTTTAATTTTTGTCTTGCGTGAAAGAGTCTTGATCTTACAGTGCCAATAGGACAATTAAGAATTTCAGCGATTTCCTGGTATGAGAGATCCTCAAACTCCCTCATAATAATTACGGATTTTAAGTCAGGAGGAATCTCATCAATTGCCTTTTTAATTTTCCAGGATAGTTCCCTTGAAAGTAAATTTTTTTCCGGATTAATAAAAAAGCCGGACTTTTGAAAAGATTCTTTCGTTTCTATACTTTCCGAATCGTAAGAATATCTGGCTGAATAATTTAGATAATTAATACTATTATTTATTGCTATACGTTTAATCCAGTTATAAAATGTCGTCTCTCTGCGAAAATTCCTTATGGATTGAAAGGCCTTAAGAAAGGTCTCCTGAGCAATGTCAGATACTGCTTCCTGATTACCAATCATACGATAAATCAAACTAAATAGTCGTTTTTCATATCTTATAATAAGGATTTCAAATGACTTTCGATCTCCTTTCTGACTTTTCCCAACAAGAAAGTCATCGCTTTTTTCCAAGCTTTAAACCCTTTTTTAAAATACAATGACAGTAAGCAAGAAGTAAAAGTTCAAATTAAAATAACTAATTTTTTAATAAGTAATAATCTTTATTATCTGGCCTTTACAAAATTTTTCCCCTGTATCCTTACCATTTAATAAAGCCAGGGTCCCATAACCCATCTCTCCATTTAAGGATTTATTGTAAGTACTTATACTTTCCCA
>JAXHUS010000243.1:0-5164 GCA_034189305.1 Thermodesulfobacteriota bacterium
CTCAAGAAATGATCAATGCCCTCAGAAAAAATCAGATTTCCCATTTTAAAGAAAAGTATAGAAGATCCTGTGACGTTTTACTCTTAGAAGATGTACATTTTTTTCAAAAAAAAGAGAAAACTCAAATGGAATTTTTCTATACCCTTGATTCACTATTTCAAATGGAAAAACAGGTAGTTATTACTTCAAATATTAATCCTTTTGAATTTACTGATCTCAAAAGCAATTTAAAATCCAGGATGTGCAGCGGATTGGTTGTGGACATAAAAAAGCCCGATTTCGATACAAGGCTAAGAATTATCCACAAAAGGGCACAACAGGAAGGAATAAATCTTGACCCGGAAGTTGCTGAATTTATAGCAAACTCAGTAAAAGACAATATTCGAAATATTAATAGTGTCATCATTTCCATGATAGCCTTTTCCTCTTTATTAAAGAGGCCTATTGACCTATGTCTTACAAAAGAGATAATTAAAAGATTAAGAAATAATAAACCAATTAATATTGAAACCATAAAAAAATTTGTAAGCAAATACTTTAAGATAGACACTGAACAATTAAATTCAAAATCAAGGAAAAAGAATATATATTATCCCCGTCAGGTGGCTTTTTACTTCTCTCGAAAATATACAAAAGCAACTTTGGAAAAAATTGGGGAAGCTTTTAATCGCAACCATTCATCAGTTATCAGAGCCCTTGAAAGCTATGAACTCGCCCTTAAAAATAAACCTATGATGATGAGGCAGCTGGAGCTTTTAACAAATAATTTTGAGAAAGAGCATTTAATTTAAAATATTTATTTGTATTTTTAATCGTTAAGCTAATAAAAAAAAGAAAAAATCATGACAAAAGGTAAACTCAGACTATTATCCTGCATCCTATTTATAATCGGCCTTGTTTTTTATATACTGGTTCTGCCCAAGTATTATGCAAAAGTGCCCTTAAATGAAATTGGGTTAGGTCAGTATGTAATGTCCTTTATTACCCTTTTTCTTCTATGTATGGGTTTTGGGATTTTTATGATAACAATTCACGAAAACTGGGAAGAAAAAAAGGAAGAAAAACCAGTGCCTGAACAGGCGAAGGAAGAAAGGAAAGGGAAAGATACAGGAACAAAAAAGGATATAAAAGAATATAGAAAATCTAAAAAAAGAAAAAAGAAAAATATTAAATGAAATATTATCCGTACACTGTCATGCCAGAGATTGAAGAAAATCTGAGATTTCAAATAAAGCAAAGGGCACCTGATGATTGGAAGAGATGGGAAAAAGAGAGGAAATTACCGTTTATCACCATTTCCCGTGAATATATGGCTGTATGGGCTACCCCTTAACAGTTAAGACTGGATATTTTTAGCTTAACTGTTGTCCCTTACCTTCTGATATAATCCCAAGAATTGCAGTAGCTATTTTTGGTAAATTGCAAAATGCAAATTTAAAAATGTAAAATAAAGGTAAAGTACATGGTTTTTATTATCCTTATACCTTAAACCTTTCACCTTATACCTGAATCCTTATAGTAAAGAATAAAAAAGTAAAATCAAATTTTCCCATTTCCCTTTTGCATTTTGTAATTTGGATTTGTTTAGGATTTAGTATTTAGAATTTTATAACCAGCAGGACAATTATTTTGCATGTTAGAAAGGTATTTTCAAGTGAAACGATATAGTAGTTATGGGAATTTTGTGCTGTAAAAATTTTTAATGGTTCATGGAATTTTAAAAAAGCTTTGCTGACGACTGATCCCTGACCCCTGTTAACGGTTTCGAATAGTTATTAAATTTGGCTTAATAATTGCAGAAAATGGTTAAAAACCAAATTACCGGTTCTTTTAGGAGAGTGGAAATGAAATATGAAGATAAACCGGAAGTCCAGCATATGGATGAATCAAGAAAACAGAAAAGTCAGAGTTTACGGGCTGAAAAATTGTTCAGGGCATTATTTTCCAGTTCGCCCATTGGGATATATATTGTCCAGGACAGAAAATTTAAACTCGTAAATCCCCGCTTCCGGAAAATAACTGGCTATTGTGAAGAGGAATTGTTGGGAACGGATTCTTTCAAGTTTGTCATTAAAGAAGATCGGCGGAAGCTTAGAGGGAATGCTGTAAACATGCTGAAAGGAGAACGTTTTCCCCCCTATGAATACAGGTTCATAAAAAAAGATGGGGAGATTATCTGGATAATGGAGACGGTTGCCTCTATCCAGTACAAGGGAAGACCGGCTATCCTGGGAAATTTTATGGACATAACAGAGCAAAAGCACGCAGAAGATGGATTGCGTGAAAGTGAAGAACGGTACCGGATGGTTATTAAACAATCAGTGGAAGCGATTTATATGTTTGATCCGGAGACCAGACACGTAATGGAGGCAAATAATACATTTCTAAATCTTCTTGGCTATTCAGCAAAGGAAGTGCAAGAATTATTAATTTATGATTTTATCGCAAATGACAGAAGGAGTATTGATGCCTATATTAAGCATATATTGAATTATGGGGCGATAACAGTGGGGGATCGTTTATGGCGACGTAAAGACGGTAACCTTATAGACGTTCATGTTACTGCAAGCAAGATCATGCAGAAGGGAAAAGAGATTATTTTCGTAATTGCCCGTGATATCACCGAATATAAGAAGGCGGAAGAAGAACGAAAAAAGGGTAATCAACGGTTGCTGAATGTTTTTCAGGAAACCATTGAAGCAATAGCATTGACCATTGAAAAACGATACTCCTATCTCTCAGGTCATCAACAGAGGGTTTCCAGGCTCTCCGTTGCCATTGCCAATGAACTGGGGCTTTCAAAAAAAGAGATTGAGGGGATCCGGATAGCCGGCATTATTCACGATATTGGCAAAATATCCGTGCCTGCCGGTATCCTCAGTAAGCCGGGACCTATAAGTGAAATTGAATTTAGTTTGATTAAAACTCATCCAAAAATTGGGTATGATATTCTAAAAAATATTGAGTTTCCATGGCCAATTGCCGAAATCATATATCAGCATCATGAAAAAATTGACGGTTCTGGCTATCCTTCAGGCCTTTCAGGTAAAGACATGCTTACGGAGGCAAAAATCATATCTGTAGCTGATATTGTTGAGGCCATAGCCTCACACCGGCCCTATCGACCGGCTCTCGGGATTGATGCGGCATTGGAGGAAATCTCGGGCAATAAAGGTGTGCTCTATGATAAAGAGGTGGTGAATGCCTGTCTGGAGCTTTTTAAAGAGAAAGGGTTTAAATTCGAGTAAGATATATTTACAATTGTTAATCATATGCATTTATAAACTCTACTATTAAAAATACCGGCGGGAAGGATTTATGAAGCCTGTGAATGAATATATCGAACGTCACTACAATAAATTCAGGACACTCTTAACGATATCGGGATTTATAATCACATTATTTATAGGGATTATTCGCTTTATGACAGGTCCGGAATTCGCCCTTTCGTTGTTTTATTTATTTCCTATCTGTTTTGTTACCTGGTTTGCCGGGAGATTTGCAGGAATTCTGATTTCTATTTTAAGTGCTGTGACCTGGCTTATAGCTGATTTGACCATGATGGATTCTTTTTCTCATCCTTCGGTCCCATATTTGAATGAGACATTCAGGTTGATTGTCTTTTTGATTATCACTTTTGTCGTAGCCACATTGAAAAAAGCCCTGGAACGTGAAAAAATATCGGCCAGGACAGATTCCTTAACTCAAATAGCAAACAGAAGGGCTTTTTATGAATTAGCCGGTATCGAAATAGAAAGGTCTCGCAGATATAAATACCCTTTTACTATGGTTTCAATGGATGTGGACAATTTTAAAGGCATCAATGATAATTTCGGGCATAAAGAAGGGGATAATCTTCTGTGTAACGTGGCAAATATCCTGAAAGAGCATACCAGGGCATCGGATATAGTTTCACGGCTTGGAGGTGATGAATTTGTAATACTTCTGCCGGAGACCGGCGCTGAAGCAGCGTATTCGGTTGTTAAAAAAATCCAGAAGGAACTTTTGACCGTCGTACAAAATAATGAATGGCCTGTAACGTTTAGTTTCGGTGTGGTTACATTCAATAATGCCCCGGTTACTATTGACGAACCGCTAAAAAAAGCGGATAATTTAATGTATTCTGCAAAACAGAGCAATAAGAACGTAATTAGACATGAGGTGATGAATGATTAGCAGTTATATACTACAATAAACATTGTCGGTATATAATTTTTGTAGTTTAATTCATTAATAAGGACTTATTTTTATTTGAAACCTTTTCGATAAGCAGGAAATATAGAGATAAAGGAGAATATGCTTAAGATTGAAGGTTTAAAGGTTAAGATAGCTGGAAAAGATATTCTTAATAATATTAACATGGAAATAAAAGCTGGTGAGAGCCATGCTCTTTTTGGCCCTAATGGGTCGGGAAAGACTACCCTTTTAATGACCATAATGGGATTTTCAGGATATAATGTAGTGGAAGGTAAGATATTTTTCAAAAAAAGAGAGATAACCAGGATACCTATGAATGAGAGGGCAAATCTGGGAATTGGTCTATCATTTCAAAGGCCACCCAATATAAGGGGCATTAACATGAGGCAAATGATCGAGATATGTAACAAAGGCAAAGGGAATATTGAAGTTATGGCAAGGGAACTTAATTTATATGAATTCTTAGATAGAGAAATAAATTTTGGATTCTCAGGGGGTGAGATCAAAAGATCAGAACTTTTTCAAATCATGGCCCAGAATCCGGATCTCATCCTTCTGGATGAACCTGAATCAGGAGTGGATCTGGAAAACATATACTTAATAGGTGGGGTAATCGGAAAGCTATTGAAAAGGAATCTGGAAAGTCATGAACTGAAGTCCCATAAGGAAATAAAAAGGGAAAGAATCCCCGCAGGGCTTATTATTACACATACTGGATATATTCTTGATTACGTAGATGTAGATCAGGGACATGTTCTTTTTAATGGAGAGTTATGCTGTACCGGCAATCCGCGGGAGATATTCAAATGTATAAAGGAATTTGGGTATAAAGAATGCTTGAGATGTTCATTTTAATTATAAGATAATGCTCATAGGTGAATTGAGATGAATACATCCAGAAAAGCCATAAGAGAAAAGGCAGAAAAGGTATTGGACAAGACTGCCGCTTATGGAGTGGACATTGACC
>JAXHUS010000244.1:0-2322 GCA_034189305.1 Thermodesulfobacteriota bacterium
GAATGCTTTATGGATACCTATCTACGGTATCCATAAAGCATTCAGGGCAATATTTAAAGATGTTATGATCAGAGTTATAATAAATATCTGGTTGGTCTTTTTTAGCATGGCCAGAATATTTTGGCTAACAAAGGAAATAGTTATTAATAGTTTTCCTGTAATCAATAGATATAAAACCATATAAGCATTTCTGTATTCATATCCGAATAAAAGTCCTAATATACCTTTGGAAAAGAGCAGAACAACTAAAAATACTGGAATGGCAATTGATAAGATCCATTTAGTGGTTATTAGCTGAATTTTTTTTATTTCTTCTATCTTATACCCGGCATATAATTCTGTGATTATTGGTAGAAATATTGGCATGAGTAGATCAGAACTGATAAAAATTAAAGAAGCTGTTAACAGTGCAGCATTGTAGGTTCCCACCTCTGAAACAGAACGAAAGAACCCCAGCATAAAGATATCAGTCCACCCTAACACCATTGCAAGAATACCGGTACAAAAAAGCGGAAGAGAGTATCGAAATAATTCGCCGGTTAAAAATATTGGTCTTGTTTCGGAAGATAGAAAGGAAAAGACTTTACGTTCAACCAAAAAAATAGCCAGAAAGAAGCTTCCTGCAACTGAAAGAAAATACGCCCAAATCGCACCCAAAAGGCTAAATCCGACAGAAATAAACAAAGCTGTAAAGCCCAATTTTAAAGCATTTTCTGTAAAGTCGGTAATAAGAACCCTATATTCAATCTTCTGAAAGGAAACTGCCACTCTTAAAACAATCCTTCCCATAGCAAAAAAAGGAAGGGCAAGGGAAAAAATTTTAAGTACAGGAGAGAGGGAACAATCATGGAATATCTTCAAGGCAATATATTCTGCAAACAAAAATATTAACAAAAAACACAGAGAACTTGAAAAAAAAGTAATCTTTAAACTGGTGAGAATAACCCCTTTAATCCTTTGATTATCTCCTTTCCCATTGTAAAAGGGGACGTATCTGGCAATTCCATTACCCAATCCCAGGGCAGCAATGGTGGCCGTCATAGTGAAAACAGTTAATCCCAGAGAAAACAACCCAAATTCCTGGGGACCAATTCTTGCGATAATAATATTATAGCCATAGCGCATTAACTTAGCTATAATCATACCGGCAAAAATAATCCCGGCTCCTTTTACTATTTTAAGCAGAGAAGGAATATGATTATCTTCCACAAAAAACCTAAAGAATTTATCCTGTTTAGTTTAAATTCACTTATCAAATGACTACTAAGTATATCAGAAATCTATTAAATTTAGATAATTTCAGATTATTAAATGAATTGACAGGGTAATAGGAAATCTACCGGCTATAAATGAAATCAAATGACTTTTCATTTATGAGGGAATCACAAAAGATTAAGAAGTAACTATTGTTTTATCTGTATTGTATCGCTACAATAAATTTGTCGTGGATGTGCAAGTGTTTTCCTTGACAAATACCATTTAAATATGTAATTATTTTATTATTAAAAGAATATTAAAGAAAAATAATTTCAAAATCTTATCAATAAAAAAGGAAGGGTAATGGATATTAAAGAATCCTTAAGAATTGCATTCAAGGAATTTATTTTACCCGAATTAGATAAAATAAAGGAAGATAACAAAGAAATTAAAATTAATTTAGTTTCGGTAAACAAGAGATTAGATGATATCAATATCCACCTTGTGGACCAGAGCAGAAGAATCGATGAGACCAACAAAAGAATTGACGCCTTAAGAGAAGATTTGACCCTGAGAATTGATGCCGTAAGAGAAGATTTGACCCTGAGAATTGATGCCGTAAGAGAAGATTTGACCCAGAGAATTGATGGGATGAATAACAGGATGGATCGTCTATATGAAGTCATTGTAAGGAAGGAGGAGCATTACAAACTAGAACAGAGAGTAGCCAATTTAGAAATTGAAATAAATCAAATTAAGACTAAATTAGCTGCCTAAGTCAACCATTCAATGTTTTTAATGATAAATTTATATATCAGAAAAAAACGATTTTTATTTTATGATCTTCTCTGCCCTGACAAAAAATGATTTTCCTTTTCTCCTTAAAATTTCCTTTTTCATTAAATATTCAAGTATAGTCTCAATTTTGGGAATCTTTGAAAGTAGAAAAGAAGGGATAAATAGATACCTAAGAAGCCTTTTTTGTATCCTTCTTTTAATATTTTTTGGAAGGAAGAACAAAAAAGATGGGATTGGATTGTAGTTATAAATTCTATTATTAAGAAATGGTTTTAAAAATAAGGAAAGGCCTTCATAGTTCATCTTTGATGTACCCCAATATGCCGG
>JAXHUS010000245.1:0-4117 GCA_034189305.1 Thermodesulfobacteriota bacterium
GGCCAGGGTAAAAGTAATTGGTGCAGGAGGGGGGGGGTGTAATGCAATAAATAACATGATCCTTGCCCAACTTGAAGGAGTTGAATTTCTTGCAGCCAATACCGATATTCAGTCACTGCAATATTCTCAGGCCTCAACCAAAATCACTATGGGAAAAAGAATAACAAAAGGGCTGGGAACCGGAGGAAATCCGGAAATTGGGAAAAAATGTGCCCAGGAAGAAGCTGAAACAATTAAAGACCTTATATCTGAAACAGATATGGTGTTTATTACTGCCGGAATGGGTGGAGGAACAGGCACGGGAAGCAGTCCGATTATTGCTAATATCGCAAAGGAAAATGGCTCCTTAACCGTTGCTATTGTTACCAAACCATTTAATTTTGAGGGGAGAAGGAGACAAAAGATAGCTGAAAAAGGGATTGAAGAATTAGAAAAGGCTGTAGACACTTTAATTACTATTCCTAACGAACGGTTAATCACTATCTCGGATAAAAACACATCTTTGAAGGATGCCTTTAAAATGGCTGATAATGTACTACTTAATGCAGTCAAGGGTATTTCCGAATTGATTAGCCTCCCTGCCCTTATAAATCTGGATTTTCAGGATGTAAAAACAATAATGTCGGAAATGGGCATGGCTTTTATGGGTATTGGTCAGGCAAAAGGAGAAAATCGGGCAATAGAGGCTGCAAAAATGGCAATTACCAGCCCCCTCCTCGATGACATAAGCATTGACGGGGCATTAGGTATTTTAATCAATATTGCAGGGGGAAGTAATTTAGGCATTCATGAAATCAATGAAGCATCAACCATAATACAGGAAAGGGCCCATGAAGATGCCAATATTATTTTTGGCGCCAGAATAGACGAGAACCTGGGGGAAGAGATTAAAGTTACGGTTATTGCAACAGGTTTCGGCACAAATAAAAATAATCAATTTGAGTCTAATTTCGCCACTCAAGATATAAAGACCAGGGTTAAGGAAGACATTGAATTACCCGCTTTTATAAGAAAAAATATGAACGAAAAAAATAAGTTGCCAAAAGATAGGGTTGTTTACAAACTTAATAAAACAATAGATGAAAATTTATCATTATTTGAAGAAAATGATATTCCTGCATTTATTCGTAAAAACGGGAGCGAAAAAAAAGAAGCGTTGAAAAGCATTTAAAATTTTCAGAATGGATATACTGGATACCAACAATTTTATATGGTTTATTGCCGGTGGTGACAGATTCAGCTTTTAACGAAATGAGAATGCCATAATCTGGTAAAGTAGAAAGAAAAAAAATGATAATTAATTATTTAAAAAAATAAAATATCTATTTTTACCTTTATCCCAAAAAATGTTTTTAAATCTTTTAGTCGGTACAAAAGTTAAAAGGCGGGAGGAAAATGGGGAAATTTAATTTTACTTTTTTATTCTTTGCTATTTTTTATTTGACATTTTAAAATTTAAACTTTGAATTTACCAAAAATTGCTCTTACAATTTTTGGTTTTATAGACAGGCGAGACGCATGTTGCTACCATCGCAGGAAGTCAGGTGTCTCGTTCATGACAGTAAAAAAGTAATCTTTTGAATGCAACTCAGTACTAAACACAATTTTATATCAATATCCTTCTGATTTTTTAAATAACATTTCACAGGAGCTTTAAATGCTTATAAGAATATCTCATTTTTTTGTTGTATTGATTTTTATAATCAGCATACTATCTTTTGAAACAGGTTTTGCTGAAAGTGAAAAGAAAAAAGGTATTCCGCAGGAAACAAAAGTTAAAACTGGGGAGGATGGAGAAACTGGGACCCCACAAACTATTTATACTACCACCACTACCACTAGTACAACAACAACTACTACTACTACAACTACTACTACCACAACTACACGAAGACAATTCCCTATCCACTCTTAAACAGGCATTAACTCTTATTGTATGATATAATTTGATTGTTAAAACTTTAACATTTAAATTGTTAAACCGGTTATGATTAAAAGACTGTTTTTTTTTCCCATGCTTTCTCTATTTTTTTATAATACCCCCTCCTTTGCCGGAATCTTAAAAATGGAGATAAATACAAAAGTCTCTTTGGAGGGGGACATTTTAAAGGCAGGGATAAATGTTAAAAATAAAGGGAATGAGCCTGCTTACAGTGCAAACATTACGGTAATTATCGGTGAGAAAAAGTTAAAATCCGATATTAAAAAAGAACTTGGAGTCAACGAAACTTTTTCTGCTCATTTAAAGACACCATTAAGAGTAAAACTTCCCGGAAGATATCCCCTGATCGTTTATGTATATTTTTATGATGCCAATCAATACCGTTTCTCAGCGCTTTCTTATAACACATATTTTTATAATGAAGATGTCAATTCCGCTGTATTTGCGAAGGGAGAAAATATAACCCTGGGAGAACAGGGAAAACTTAAACTAAAAATCTTTAATAGGGACGAAAAAGATAAGGATATAACCTTAAGACTTATATTACCCGGAGAACTCTCTGCCGGCGAGGGGGAAAAAAAGCTTCCAATAAAAGGCAGATCAAAATATGATACAAGCTTTTCAGTGACAAATCTGTCAGCCTTAGAAGATGCAAAATATCCGGTTTTTACCATATTGGAATATGAAGAAAATGGCAGGCATTTTACAAGCATCACACCTGGTAAAATCAAAATTGTGAAAAAAGAAGAGGAAAATATATTCAAAAAATACGGTGTTATCCTGGCCGGACTCGGGATTATCCTTCTTATCATTTTTATATTCCTTCAGTTAGTGAAACAGTTTAAGGAAATCAGTTGACAGGGTTCCGAAAAAAAATTTTAACTCACAGAGGTTATAAAAATCATTGTATTGTGAAATTTTTTAATAGTTCATGGAGTTTTTTAAGAAAAGCTTAACTGACAACTGACCCATGTGAACTGTTACCAGTTAGTGAAAAGTAGTGAGAAAAAGTGGTGAGTATATAGTAGATTTTGTAATATTAATTCTAATCGCTATATTTCTTTTAAGTTACTTTAAGCCTGAATACATCTTTTCCGATACCATTACAACCGGTGGTGATACTCCTTCCCATTATTTAACTCTAAAATATCTTAAAGAGAACCTGGCGCCCAGGGGTAAAATTTCCGGCTGGCTGCCCGGAAACTTTGCCGGATTTCCATTATTTCAATTTTATTTCCCCCTCCCCTTTCTCACTGCCTTATTTTTAAATCTCTTTGTCTGTCTTCCTGTTGCATTCAAACTAATAACGGTTATTGGAATTTTTACCCTTCCCATTTCCACATATATTGCCCTGAGGCTTTTCAATTACCCCTTCCCCGCCCCTGTCCTGGGCGCTATATTTACTCTTCCTTTTCTTTTTATGGAGGCAAACAGTATGTGGGGCGGGAATATACCCAGCACCCTTGCAGGAGAGTTTGCATACAGTCTCGGTCTTTCTTTAATGGTCTTATATACAGGAACACTCTTTTCCGGCATAAAAAACGGAAAATATACAATAATAAATGGGTGTATTCTCTTTTTGACAGGTCTTGCCCATGGTTACACCCTTTTATTTGCAGTAATTTTCTCTTCTTTCTTCTTGATAACCACAAAAAATTTTCTAAGAAACCTTTTATATCTCTTAAAAATAAATACCCTGGCCTTTTGCCTTCTGGGGTTCTTTATTGTACCCCTGCTGTTCTTCTTACCCTTTACAACCCCTTATAATTATGTATGGGTTATAAACTCTATTTTTACAGTATTTCCTCCCATTCTTTTACCCTTTATCCTCCTTGCCGTTTTAACAACGGTCTTCATTTTACTTAAAATAATAATAGGGCCGAAACAGGAAAAAGAGCACCGGCTTTTTTATCTGTGGTACCTGATTTTATCAGGTCTTATCTTCTATTTTATCGCCTACAGGATAGGTGTGGTGGATATTAGATTTTTGCCTTTTTCACAGTTTTTTTTGATGATAGCAGGGGCCATATCCTTTTTTCTTATGATAAAAAACTTAAAAGGCAGATCACTCATCCCTTTTATTGCCTTAATATTTGTAATTCTGTGGGTAAACTATAATGTAAAGTTTATACCGATCTGGATAAAGTGGAATTACACGGGGTTTGAGAATAAAAA
>JAXHUS010000246.1:0-6584 GCA_034189305.1 Thermodesulfobacteriota bacterium
TCCGATACAGAAAGCAATCCCTAAATGACTCAATCCTGTTTCCTGACAAAATTTTATCAGTTCCTCAAGGCGAGTAAACTTCATATAATAATTTGCCTCAATACTGGAAGCTGCTTTCATCATTTTTTTATTATCTTCATTTTCATATTCATCTATTACCCGGCTTTTAATCTTTATACAATCTTTCCCCTGATAACAAACTTTTTCATCACATAACGCACAATTCATAAATTACCTCTTTTGCCATTTTTTACTTGAAAATACTTTAAAATCCCCCTGAATCCCCCTTTGTAAAGGGGGGTGGGGGGGATTTTCATGCTCCTTTGTGTAATTTAGTACATGAATGTTTCATTATTTTAAATATAACAGGCCCTGCATGGGAAAAATACATTTTAGTAAATGTAACTATTTTACTCTTCTAAGTTCCATCTTTACTGCCACTTCCCGATGGGGACATTCTACCTCCATCCCCTGGAGAAGGAAATTCTCCTCCAAATTGAAGCATCATCATCCATGGAAAACATTCATGATAAAGGAAACCACAGAGCCCCCCCCGTTTGATGGCAGGATAGTTCAAATTTATCCCCTTCTTTATAGCCCAGTGTACATTCTCCTTTTACTGATTTTACTGTTCCTGCAATATTATAACCCATTGGCGGCATTTCGTTTACCATATTCTCACCCCCCTTCCTTTAGGCAGGGCTTTATTAAGTTAATATTATTCAGTACAGATCTTTAAAAATTATTCTTAGCCTTTTTGCCTGAGCTTTATTGAATCAATATCTTTGTTCCTGCTCCGCATTCAATATAATTATTTCCATAATATTTTTTAAACAAAGCCATAGCTTTTTCTCCGGTGCAGTGGCAGGGAGCTATCCGCTTCACTCCCAATCTTAAAAAGTCATCAATAATGGATTTTATCTTGGAAGGGGAAGTGCCGACGAGATGAAAACCCCCAGCTATCAGATATACCTTTTCATCTGCTGTTAGTTCCCTGGCCTTTCTAACCACATTAACCAACCCGGGATGAGCACAGCCAGTAACTACTAAAAGGCCATTAGCGGTTTTTAAGATTAATGACTGCTCTTTTATTACTTCCCCAAACTCACCCAATATATAGACACTATCAAAAATCTTTTCAGACTTATTCACTTCTTTTATCTCTACCTTAAAGGATTCTATCTCCTTCTTAAACCTTTGAGGAAATGACATGGGAAGGTGTACAGTTACATTACTATTTTCATTAAGAAAACCAGCCAGTCCACCCACATGGTCTCCGTGAATATGGGAGAGGACCACAACTTCTATCTCCTTGGGATTAAGCCCAAGCCTTTCCATATTGGAAAGCAAAATATAACTATCTCCCCCAGTATCAAAAAGGACGGCCTTTTTGCCAAGCCTTAAAAGACAGGAAAATCCCCACGCTGTTTTTAATCTGTTATCATATAGTTTATTATCGTAGAGAACAAAAATAGTTATTGTATCAGAGAACAATGTATTATCTCTCTTTGTTTTTACTCGGAACAGTTTTAATCTTACCTTCCAGCCAGCCGACCTTTACCACTTCCCTTTGATCAAAATGAGGGACATAAGGTTTAATATCTAAGAGAGGAGTGCCGTCCAGCATGTCGATTTCTGCTATATCCAACATATTGTCATTTCTTTCAAGCAATCTAACAACTGAAAGACCTATGGGGTTCGGCCTTTTGGGAGATCTGGTAGCAAATAGACCACGTAAATTGATATCAAAAAACGGCTTTATCTTAAGAAAATAACCATTTGATTTGTGGAATAGAAACAGCAAAATTAAATGAGAAAACTCATCCAGGTCAGCCAGACCCTCCTCATATTCCTTGAAAACTTCGATTATACCTGTATATTTGGATTTATATCCCTGATTTGGTATTTCTTCTATAATTTTATATGGTGAATGAATTATCCCTATCGGTTTTAAACTGATGACTTTCTTTTGCTCTTCGTTCCCCATTTTACTTGCTTCCTATTATCTTCACCCTTAAATAAAAATCATCTTTTACCTCCATATAATTTCCTTTTACAGAGACCTGAAGTAAAGTATCATTTTCTGTCATAGGAGGTATTTTGACCAATATTTTCTTTGTTCCCCATCTTCTTCTCAACAAAAATTCTTTTTCGATACCTGAAGCAGCCTCGGAAGGGCTTAATGAAAGATTATAAACAGGGGTGGTAACGCCATGATTTATTCCCTTTTCCCAAAAATCAGTATCCCGAAAAAGCCTTCCTCCGAAAAACTTCGCCTTCCTCCGGCCGCAGCCCCAACCACCTCTACCACAGGAAAACAATGAAAAGGGATAATTAGCATTAAAACCATCAAAGATATCCTCAGGTCTATACCTCTGTCTAAACTTTGTATAGCCGAAATGGTCATACTCCATCCTCTTTTCCCTGTCACTTAATACAGCATAAGCCTCGGCAATCTCCTTGAACCTTTCTTCCGCCTCTTTATCTCCATGGTTTCTGTCGGGATGATGCATAAGGGCAAGCTGTCTATAAGCCTTTTTTATTTCTTCTTCTGTAGCATTCTTATCCATCCCCAGAATATGGTAATAGTCTTTTCTATCCATGAGTTATGTCCAATATTATTTTCTATATACTTTCTTCCATGGTTCATTTTTGTGGGAAAAATAATCTTTTATGGCATCCTTTAATGTATCAGATGCCAGAAGGGCGCAATGCTTACTATCTTCCGGAAGACCACCCAGTGCGTTCAGAATAGTATCCTGTGATATTTTCATTGCCTCTCTTATACTCTTATCAATTGCAAGATCTGTTACCATGCTTCCTGTTGCATGTGTAGTACCACAACCATCGGTAATAAACATAGCGTTTATAATTATGTTATCTTTGATCTTTAAATATATTTCCATTGTATCTCCACATGTACCGATTTTACAACCAGTTCCATCGGGATCCTTCATTATTCCATTATTTGTAGGTTTCAGCCACCGTTTAACAACCTCTTCTGAAAACGTCTCCCGGGCTTCTTTAATAATAGCTTCCTGCATTTTTGCAACTATTTTATCCAGGTCAGAAGCATATTCCTCTGTCATACTCTATCTCTCCGCCCTTCCTTTCATCCTTGCAGTGATTCAAATATTATAAATTAAGAGATTCCTTCCTCCCGTTTAATTTTTTTGATTTCAGTCTTTGCTATTGCTATTGGGCAATCATCCGAATGCATCTCTTTGCCACATTTGAAACACCCATCCTGCAAAGCCTTCAATGTCCTTTCTAAATCTTCTTCTGTTACTTCTTTGTTTGTATATTTCCAGACAGCCATATTGTACCTCCATCCTTTTAATTAATTGAGGCTCTTGCAAAATTCCTCTGTTTGTCACCCTGAACTCGTTATGACAGTCAGCATGGTTTGTAGATTTTTACAAGAAGCTCAATTTTTTAAATATTAGCAATTCAAATTATTTTGCAACAGCCTATTATAAATTCATCCTTTTTAAATCATGAATGCAATAAGAATAATCTATTTTATCCCCTTCTACAGGAATCGCCGGTAGAACATGGAGGACTATCACAACGCTCATCCCTTCCACAACAAGTATTTCCCGTTTGATGGCCGCCATTTTTTAATGTAAAGGCTGAAGTTGAAAGTATCCTCTCTATATCCACACTGCTGCAGTTTTTGCATTGAAGCACATCACTGCGGGACCCAATTCCAATCATTATTTCTGATATTTCACCACATTGATTGCAGCGATATTCATATATTGGCATTTTATCCCTAACAATTAAATTAATAGATTATTTATCTCTTCCGCCTTTTGATGACCAATAACTACCATATCCAATTCTTTAACACCTTCTACCTCTTTTATGCTTTTTTGAATTTCAAGAGCCATGGAAAAAACCAGTGGACACACAGAAGAAGAAGGACGAAATTTCAGGCTGACCTTTCCCTCAGGTGTAACCACCAGGTCTTTAATTAAGCCCATTTTAATTACATCAGCTAAAGTGGCCTTGTCTGTTAATTTCTGCAACTTTGAAATAATTTTATTCTTTAACTCCATCTTCAAGCCTCATTTCCACTTTTTTCCACATGTCCTTCAATATATCAGTAATAATCCCGGGGTCGAATTCCACTATCGTTTTCCCTGCCACCATTGCCCTGGTTATTGTAGTATTAAAGGGAATCTCTCCAATAACTTCTATGTTATTATCTTTACAATAATCTTTTATCTTCCGGGCGTTTTCTAAATTTATGTCATATTTGTTTATACAGACCATGCCGGGAATGTTAAAATGTTTTGCCACTCCCAACACCCTTTCTAAGTCGTGAATCCCTGAAAGTGTGGGTTCAGTGACTACCAGCACCAGGTTTACTCCGGTAATAGCGGCAATAACAGGACAGCCAATACCCGGGGGACCGTCTATGATGATTAAATCTTTTCCATCTTCTTCACCAATTAATCGGGCCTGGTTCCTTACCAGGGTAACTAACTTACCTGAATTTTCTTCGGCAATACCAAGCTTTGCATAAACCATAGGCCCAAACCGTGTATCGGATATGAACCAGTGACCGGAAAGATGCTCCTCCATTTCTATAGCGTCATTGGGACATGCATGCACACACAGAGCGCATCCCTCGCAGGAGATAGGATCTATTATATAATCATGGATAGCATCAAAACGACAGACATCAATACAGATGCCGCATTCATCACATTTACTTTTATCCATAACAGGAGCGCGGCCTCCATAAAACTCTTCTTCTTTATTTATATCCGGGTTTAAGATCAAATGCAGATCGGCAGCATCCACATCGCCATCAGCCATTACCTTATTTTGAGCCAGCGCTGCAAATGCTGCCGTTATGGTTGTCTTTCCTGTGCCTCCTTTGCCGCTAATTATGGTAAGTTGTTTCATTTTTTCTTCTCCCGAACCCTATTTTCTATCTTATAGTAAAGGTCATGAAATTTACTTATATATTCAGGAACCTCTTCTATCAATGGAACGCCTTTTGAATAAGCTTCCGCTATCTTTCTATCCATAGGTATTTCCATCAAAATCGGAACATTAACATTTTCACAATACTGCCAGACTTTCCTGTCCCCGATGTCGGAACAATTGACAACCACCCCCAGAGGAATATTTAATTTTATTACCATTTCCACTGCAAGTTTTAAGTCATTCAGACCAAATGGAGTGGGCTCTGTTACAAGAAGGCAGAAATCGCTTCCTTTAACTGCTTCAACCACCGGGCATGAAGTGCCCGGGGAAGAATCAATAATTACAGTTCTGCCGCTGTCCATTAATTCCTTTTCTTTGCGAATCAAGGGTGGAGCCATGGGCTCACCAATATTTAAAAGGGCGTGGACAAACTCCGCATTACCCGACTTTCCTTTTTCAATTATACCAATCTCTCTTTTAACTTCATCAACAGCATCCACAGGACATATGTAAGAACATGCCCCGCACCCGTGGCAGAGTTCAGGAAAAAATAAGACTTTTTCTTTTATGACCACTATGGCATTAAATTCACAAACCTTTGAACATTCACCGCAATATGTGCATTTTGACTCGTCTACTTCAGGCACCTGTATGCCAACTGAAATTCTTTCTTCAATTTCCGGCTTTAAAAAAATATGTCCATTGGGCTCCTCCACATCGCAGTCCATATACTGAACATCTTTCAATGCAAGGGCCAGACTGGTTGCTATAGTTGTTTTCCCTGTTCCCCCTTTGCCGCTGGCAACTGAAATAATCATAATCTGGTATCCCTTTATAATATATAAATCCTAAATCCTACTTTCAAAACCCTAAACAATTTCAAAATCCAACATCACAGTATTTGAACCAATCTTTTACATGTTCAATTATAAATTTTTCGCATTTGATTTTTTATCTGCTATTCTAAATTTTTTGGATTTTGAATAATTAACTACTTCCTTATCATTTTAACACCACATTTAGGACAACTTATCTGGTAACAAGGAGTTCCTGCCTGATGGGACGTGGTAGCTCCACAATCAGGGCAAACACATTCTCCTACCGGTCCTGCGCCCGGTCTGTTCGCTCCCATTCGCCCCCCACCGCCTCTTCCACGCATCCCTCTCCCGCTTCCAGGCCCGCCTCCTCCGGGAGGCCCGGTTCCATCGCCTCTGGGCATAAACTTTCACCTCCTTTGATTAAGTTTGCCATCAGTCACCGGTCATTAATTGACTCTGTTTTCTAACTATCTATCTGTCTGTCATCTGACCAGTTTCGAGTTTCCAATCAGTGGATATACCAGCTAACGAGCAGCATACAATTCTTAAAACTGTTAAACAACTGTTCACAGTTTTTTAATGAAATATGCGAGGCCCCTTAATTCTCCTCTACCTTCTGCTTTTTTCAACCGTGAACCGATAACAGTAAACCGTCAACGGTTACAAAATTACCTGTTTTTTAATGTTTCTTTTATTTTAGAAATCCCTGTAGTTCTATTTCCCGAACCGCGATTTACCTTCTCTAAATTATCAATCTTTTGCATAATATTATCGAGCTGTGATTTCAATTCATTATATTGACCTTTCAAACCTTTTAGTTCATCT
>JAXHUS010000247.1:0-11721 GCA_034189305.1 Thermodesulfobacteriota bacterium
TCGGGATTGCTTTGTTAATTTTACACAGGTTATGAAGAATATCATTATTATGAAAAAGATCAACTTTATTAAATACCCGTACCAATGGAGTTTTTGAATACCCAAGTTCATCAACGATTTTTTCACAGTCCACAATATGTTTCTTAAAATTTCTGTTGCTTATGTCAATTAAATGAATGAGAATATCAGCGCTGCCTAATTCTTCAAACGTGGCTTTAAAGGCATTGAATAAATCTCTGGGAAGATTTTGTATAAATCCAACAGTATCATTTATTATTGCTTCATTATCCCGGGGAAATCTTAACCTGCGGCTTATCGGATCCAATGTGGCAAAAAGTCTGTTTTCTACAAATGTCCGGCTTTTGGTAAGGGTATTTAAAAGAGTTGACTTGCCGGCATTTGTATATCCAATTATTGCAATAATCGGTATTCCTGTCTTTTTTCTTTTGCTTCGACGCAGTACCCGTCCCTTCTGGAGGGATTTAATCTCTTTTTCAAGATGGATAATTTTGTCAAGAATTCTACGACGATCAACTTCAAGCCTTGTTTCTCCGGGTCCCCTGGCGCCTATCCCGCCTGTAAGTCTTGAAAGGGAAGATTCACGTTCACTGAGTCTTGGCAGAACATACTTTAATTGAGCAAGTTCCACCTGTATTTTACCATCCCTGCTTTTTGCCCTCTGGGCAAAAATATCAAGGATTAGCTGGGTACGGTCAATTACTTTAATTTCCAATAAATCTGTAAGATGTTTTGCCTGGGAAGGGGTAAGTTCCTGATCAAGTATAATCAGGTCTGCGCCGGTCTGCAAGGTTTTAGTTAAAAGTTCTCCAAGTTTTCCTTTGCTTAAAAGAAATCTGGGAGAAGGATTACGACTAACCTGAACCTGAGTTTCCAGTACTTCAATCCCGGCTGAATATGCTAAATCTTTTAACTCTTCCAGGGATTCCTCTGACTTTTTAGCAGAGTTTTTTGTCAGTCCCACAAGGATTGCCCTTTCTTTTAATATTAATCTGTTTTTTCCCTTGGCATTTTTTGATAATTCATCTTCAAGGGAAGATATGAAAGAGCTAAAGTCTAAATCCATGTCTAGAATACTCTGGTGATTAAAAATAAGCCAATTTCTTCCCTTTGGATTGCTTGGTAAAAGATGTGCCATCTCTACCTGGGCAGGCTCTCCTTGTGGATTGACCTTAAACGCTAAAATTAGGTCTAAACGAAGGATTGCCAGATCATTAAAATCGTCCTGGGAAAGGGAAGCATCTTTAAGATGAGTGTGAATAAGTCTTAATCCTTTAAGTCTGCTTATACCGCTTCGAAAGTTTGACAGATCAGGGAGTATAATTCCCAGGTGGTCTCCTACTATAACATAATCAATCTTCCCTTTACGGTTTATTAGAATCCCTATTTGACGATTTATCTCCCTGGAAATCCCTGCCATATAGCGGGCAAGTTCCCATGATACTACTTCACCGGGGACGATCCTGCGGTGGTATATATTTTGTATCCTTTTAATCTGACCTGGCTTAAGGCCTGTCAAATTGCCATGAATTTTATGTATACAATTACCTCCTTTATACTAAATTGCACGGAAAAATCTTGTATCCACACCTTCAGAGCCTATTCTTATTTTAACCTTTCTAAGACATTTCGGACAATTGCCTTCATATGCCGTGTTATCATCATTTACATAAATCCTGTTATAAACATTGCAGCACTCGAAAATCATCCCGATCCATTTACGTTTTTTTTGCTTATAACTTACTTGCATTTAAACTTTTTTTGTCGTTAAGTTCATTAATATATATTCTAAGCTGTTATCAATAAAGACATCATTTTTTTTAGATATTATAAGGGCCTTTGCCTCCTTAAAACCAAAACCGATTTCATAAAGGTAGCAGGCGGCAATGGATGCTGAACGGCTGATTCCCGCATTACAATGAATAAGGATTGAATTATGTGTAATTTTTTCCTTTATCCATGCTGTTGCAACGGGAATATATTTCTCTTCTATCGGCTCAAAGTCTATAAGAGGAATCTTTAAATAAAAAATTCCTTCTCTGTATGTATCATGCTCCGCAGCACAATTTAAGATGGCGCCTATGTCCGGGGATAAGTTTCTGGCATCATCAATATCGCCTATTGCCAATCGATCTAAAATATATTCCAATTTAAATTATTACTCCATTATTTATAGACGTATAGAATTTTAAAGTCCAAAAACAGGGATTTATAACATAAACTGTTTCGTTCCCTCCCTGGAATTCCGTATTATTTTTTACAATGCTTTAAAACCTTGGGGTACATGATATTATAAAACCAATTTTTTAAAATTAGCAAAAAGAAATTATCCCTTTGTTCCTTCAATTTTCTTCATGGGTTTTTAGAACTGCAAGAAATGCAGACTGGGGTATTTCTACACTCCCCACCATTTTCATCCTCTTTTTACCTTCCTTTTGTTTCTCCAAAAGTTTTCTTTTACGGGTAATATCTCCGCCATAACATTTTGCGGTCACATCCTTTCTTAATGTCGATATAGTTTCTCGTGAAACAATCTGTCCACCGATAGCTCCTTGAATGGGCACCTTAAAAAGTTGACGGGGAATTTCATTTTTAAGTTTTTTGCAAATAGTGCGTCCTTTTTGTATTGCTCTGTCTTTATGTAAAATCATTGAAAGTGCGTCAACAACCTCTCCGTTTACCAATATATCCAGCTTTACCAGATTGCTTTTTCTATAGTTATCTAATTCATAATCATAGGATGCATACCCCCTTGAAAGCGATTTTAGCCGGTCATAAAAGTCGTAAATAACCTCGGCTAAAGGCAGCTCAAAGAGCAACTCCACCCTATTTTTATCTTTATAATTCAGCCCTTTTTGCACTCCTCTACAGTTAATACATAAACTTATAATTCCTCCTAAATATTGTTCCGGTACTAAAATTGTGGCCTTAATATAAGGCTCCTCACAATAATCGATGTATACCTGTTCAGGATATTTTGCCGGGTTGTCGACAATTATTTCCGTTCCGTTTTTTAATGTAATTTTATATTGAACAGACGGAGCGGTCAGTATTAAGGAAAGGGCAAATTCCCTCTCCAATCTTTCCTGAATCACCTCAAGGTGTAAAAGGCCTAAAAAGCCGCATCGAAATCCGAATCCAAGGGCAACGGAAGTGTCTTTTTCATAAGTAAAAGATGAGTCGTTCAGCTTTAATTTTTCTAAGGCTTCCGCTAAATGTTCATAATCTTCCGAATTAACAGGATAAATAGATGAAAATACTACAGGCTTAACAGGCTTAAAGCCTGGAAGGGGGGCGCGACACTTATTATTTTCCAATGTTATGGTATCACCGATTCTTGTTTCTTTTATATTTTTAATGCCGGCAGTTATATATCCCACTTCTCCAGCTTCTAAAGCCGGGCGGATTTCTCTCTTTAGTTTTAGTCTGCCCACCTCTTCAACTAAATGGATATTTTTATTTGAATAAAAACTAATCAAATCACCTTTTTTTACTATACCCTCAAAAATTCTACAGTAAATAACCGCCCCTTTATAAGGGTCATATATTGAATCAAAGATCAGCGCCTGTAATGGATTTTCCTGCCTCCCCCCGGGAGGGGGAATCCGTGATACTATTTTTTCTAATAATTCTGTAACTCCGGTGCCCTCTTTTGCCGAGATCAGTATGACCGACTCAGGGTCAAGCCCCAGCTCTTTGTCAATTTGATGTTTGACATTATCAATATTCACAGTGGGAAGATCTATCTTATTGATAACTGGAATGATATCCAGGTCATTTTCTAAAGCCAGATATAAATTTGCAAGGGTTTGTGCCTGTACGCCCTGGACCGCATCAATAAGAAGCAGAGCCCCTTCACATGAGGCGAGCGCCCTTGAAACTTCGTAGGTAAAATCTACATGCCCCGGGGTGTCAATCAAATTCAGGGTATATTCTTTTCCGTTTTTATCCTTATAGGGAAGCGCTACGGTCTGGTTCTTTATCGTGATTCCCCGCTCCCTTTCAATATCCATATTGTCAAGGATTTGATCCTTCCGCTCTCTGGGTGTTATTACTTTTGTGTATTCAAGTAAACGATCGGCCAGTGTGGACTTTCCATGATCTATATGGGCTATTATACTGAAATTTCTAATCTCTAACATTTTAAAATAACCGGATTATTCTATCCTTGCCTCAATAGTGCCGGCAATTTCAACCAGAATATTTTGCAGATGTTTTTCTTCCCCAAAGGACATAATTTTCACAAAATATTTTCCCTTGTGAAATTGCAATAATCCGCCACTTTTTCGACAAAATGCCCCGCCCGGTAATTTAAAGTTCTCCTTTCCGGATTCATACAAAAAGATATCCTTTGCGTCCTTTAATGAATCAAAGCAGTAAATTTCTATGGTTATGGAACTTAATGTATCCCCAGATTTTATCAATTCATGGGTAATAAGTTTGTTAAATCCGTTTTTTATATAAATTAAAGCTCCGCCATCAATATATTGATGCAGATTATCCTTATTATAAACAATAGGTTTATCTTTTGCGTAATAACCGCAGAAATCATCCCTTGAGTCTATTAAGTCGGAAACATTTTCTTCAACCCCAATATTTTTTGTATCAATCTGGGATAATATAAAAAATGATGCGACAATACTGATCCACAAATTTATTCTGATCATTTTATTTTAACAGTATTTTCTGTTTATTTTCAGGGATAAGGTTCAAACCAGGCCTTTCTTTTTTTGCTTAGATATATAAAATTGTGAAATCCCTTTTCCCTTGATCATTAAAGTGTAAAATTTACCTGGAAATTTTATAATGTATTTAACTTTACAAACACCTCAGTTTCTCATATTATCATATCAGCGGTTTTTAGAATAGAAAATAATATTTCCCTGCCTTGTTTCCTGGATTCCGGGACATTTTGATTTTGCTCAAGTTTCACGACAGTTTTTTAGTGCAGAGTCATGTTATATGGTTGTTAGGGGCAATAAACGTCAGTGTAAAAAAATCCAGAAGCTTCAAATTAAAGAGCAGAATAACATATATAATGGTTTGTTTTAATATTCGGAAATACCCCAAAAATTGCAGTAGCAATTTTTGTTAAATTCAAAATGCAAAATAAAGGTGAGGTACTGGGTTTAAGGTGCATGGTTTTTCTTAACCCCATAACTTAAACCTTTCACCTTATACCTTAACCCTGATAGCAAAGAATAAAAAAGTGAAATTAAATCTTCCCATTTTCCTCTTGCCTTTTATGTTTTGTACCGCCTAAAAAATGCCCTGGCTTTTTCAATCAGAGTAAATTCGATTGTTAGCCGCCTTTTATGCATTTTTTTAATTGCCTTGATATTTTCTTTTTTATTTTATTATAGGATGGAGGTGGACCGGTATTCACTTTTTTTCTATTTATGAATAAAGAATCGGAAATACCCCAATCATCAAACACTTTTTTATCAAAGGTATTTATTTCATGAAAAACAACTTGATCTCCAAGTTCTAAACAAGCACGTTTTGCCCTTTCAAATACAATATTATAAGCAGGGCACCATCCATTAATAAATCCTGTTACAGTTACCTTGTTGTAATCTAATTCCGGCTCTTTCCTGGTTTCAATCCATTTTGGTGGAATGGCATCATCCGAAAATGGTTTCCACAATAGAACCCGTCCTAAGAAACCTTCTTTATCTATTTGGACATATCCTTGTTTTCTAAACCAGGATGCTTTCATAAATACTGGTAGCGGAACTCCCCATGCAACCAACCCTTTTGCATTTTTCTTTTTTACATCCTCTTCCGCTGCTGTTATTAAAGCCTTTCCTATCCCCTGTTTTTGATAATTTCCAACCCCCTTGTTTTTATATCCATGAACCCAAATACACAGGATAAAATACAATTCATTACCTTCAATAAAGGAATATTCGATGGGGACATATTGAATCATTCCGACTGGTTTTTCCTCATCATTTAATGCCAATTTAACGCAGAGTCCCTTATCCTTCATCTTTCGATACCAGCGTTCTTTATGATTTCCAGCTTCCCTTATTTCATCTGACCAATCTTCGAGACAAACAAAATAATTAGCTGCATACTCTTCTGTTAGATTAACAATTTTCATGATCTCCCCTTATTTTAATATCCAGTTTCACAAAACTTCTGCTGATTATTTTTGGGATAATTTTTTATTAATCGGTGTAAACCACAGCCTCTGGCAATGGACTTATAAAAAGGTTCTACTACCATATTTAATTAGTTATAATGTACCTCCCTGGAAGGTGGTCGTATAATAAGGAGGTACATTATGGGTAAACGATTCAGAAGATTATCACATACTTTATATGAATGCAAATACCACATTGTGTTTTGCCCAAAATATAGGTTTGGAATTTTTGAAGATCAAATTGGTGAATATGCGAAACAGCAGATATATTTTTTATCCCGACAAAAAGATTTGGTTGACATAATGGATCTGAGCATTCAGAAAGATCATATTCAAATGGTTGCATCAATTCCGCCCAAGTAAAGCTTCCTGATTTCTAAAAAAAGTGAAGTTTGCATTTTATTCAATTTCTAAATTTAAAATGCTTATACACCCTAAAACCGAATAAAATTATTTATATAAATTTTTTTGTAAAATTTTCATAATTTGAAAAACCTGTTGACTTTGTAACGGAAGGGAGTGATATACTTAATATATTTACCAATCAATTTAATTGATATTGCCATTAAGGCACAACCTGTGAGAAGATTATCCATTCTCATTATTTTTTGTATTATAAAATTTTTAATTCCTGTTATGATATGTGAGGCCGGTGGTAATAACGAAAAAAACGGACTTCTCACCCTAAAAGAAAGTATCTATGAAGCATTAAACAAAAATCCCTTGATTAAGGCAAGACAGGAGGCTGTAAAAGGAAGTGTCAACGCTAAGAATCAAGCAAGGACGGATTTGCTTCCCACATTTCGTTCATCATACAACTATACAGGTTTTGATAGGGCAAAAAACCTGAAGAATGTGCCTTTAGGCCCATCAACAAACGTCCCATATCTTGAAATAGGAGAAAAAGACAATTACCAATGGGATGTGGGATTGTATCAACCAGTGTTTACCGGATTTGCCATAATCAGCAAATACCGCCTGGCCGGATTAGGTGTTAATCTATCAAACCTGGAACTTAATCTGAGCGAACTCGATCTGATATTAGGGGTAAAGGAAGCTTATTATGGCGTATTAAAGGCAATAAAAGACCTTGATGTCGCAAAAAAGGCATTTGAGAATTTACAGTCCCAGGTAAATGACGCCAGGAATTTCTATGATGTGGGTCTTATCCCTGTTAATGATCTTTTAAAAACCGAAGTAGAATTTGCCAATGTAAGGCATAACCTTGTAAAAGCCCAGAATAATATTCGTCTTGCCAGATCTGCTTTCAACATTATTTTAACCAGGTCGATTAATGAGCCGGTTAATATAGAAGATACACTGATATATGAACCTATATCGTTAGATTATGACAATTATGTACAACTTGCCGTGGAAAACAGACCGGAATTAAAGACGGTTGATACCAGAATCCTTAAAGTAGACCAGGAGATACGACTGGCCCGGAGTAAATATTACCCGGAATTATCTTTGGCGGTCAATTATATAAAGGAGGGGGATGGGCCGGAAGTATCAGGGAGCAATTTTCATGAATCAACTAACTGGCGGGCTATGGGTGTTTTATCATGGACTTTCTGGCAATGGGGCAAAACCCATTATTCAGTTTGTGAGAAAAAGAATCTTAAAAGAGAGTTAATACAAATTAGAAAGTGGCTGGAAGACAGTATCAGGTTGGAAGTTAAGGAAGCAATTTTAGAACTTGTTGAAGCGGAAGAGAATATACCAACAACAAAAAAAGCCGTTGAACAATCCGAAGAAAATTTCAGGGTGAACCGTGATCGTTATAAAGCACAATTAACCACTTCCACTGAGGTTTTAGATGCGCAAACACTGATGACCCAGGCAAGCAGCAACTATTATAATGCCCTGTATGAATTTAAAGTGGGCAAGGCCAGGTTAGATAGGGCAGTTGGAATTCATCATAAAAAGTAGTCGTTGTTTTATATAATTTAAATAGAGGATGTAGAAGTAAGAAATCAGAAGTCGTAATAAAGCTGTATAAAAGAAATTCTTCCGATTCTCCCCCTGAATGCTGTCTTCTGTATTCTTTCTTCATGCATGGTTGTGAATATAAGAAAAAGAGGTTAGCTTAAAGGATTTAAATGACTAAGGAAAGTCAAAAGACTGTTCTGATTAGAAAGATAATTTTTTATATTGTAATTTTCTTTTTTCTTTGCGGATTGGGTGCGGTTTATTATTCTACAACCTATGGAAACAGATCAAAAAAAGGATTATTAAGGCTGCATGGGTGGGTTGAAGGGACCGAAGTGTGCATCAGCTCAAAGGTAAAGGGGAATGTTATAGAACTGACCATAAATGAGGGATATGATGTGGGAGAAGGGCAACTCATCGCTAAAATTGATTCAGAGCAGATACGTTCTCAGCTTGAAGATGCCGAGGCGTATATCAACAGGGCAAGAGAATTGCTTAAAAGGGCAGGCAATCATTTAATAACTCTTAAAAGCAAGCTTTCAGGCGCCCGGATCACTTTGGATCTTTCTAAAAAACAGTCTACTGCAAAGATAAAAGAGGCCCAGGCCGGTTTAGAAGCTACTAAAGCGGTTTTAAAACAGGCTAAGATCAATTTCAAAAAGGCTGAAAAAGATTACAATCGTTTTTTACCTCTAATTCAAAGGAAGGTCATATCCAGAAGTAAGATGGACAGTGTAGAAGAGAGATATGAATTTACAAAGGAAGATGTGGAACGGGCAAAAAGGGAGTTGTTACGGAATGAAGCACGCCTTGCATTGGCACAGTCTACCCTTATAGAGGTTAGATTGCGTGAGAATGACTTAATAACATTAGAGAAAGAACTTATCGTAGCCCAGGATGAACAACGAATTGCCAGGACTGCTCTGGATTCTTCAATAGCACGCAGAAAAGAGATTGAGGCAAATTTAGACGATACTTTAGTATATAGCCCGGTTGAAGGCACGGTTACGGATAAAATGATTGAATTAGGTGAAAATGTTGTTCTTGGGACACCGCTTGCTATAATTGTCGATATGACCCAGTTATACGTTAAGACCTATGTGGAGCAGGTAGACATCGGGAAGGTAAAACTAAATGATCCCTGCCGTATATATGTTGACTCTTTCCCAAACCGCTATTTTGAAGGAAAGGTCATTTTGGTAGCTCCAAAGGCAGAATTTACACCCAGGGACATCCAGATGGATGACCACCGTTCCAATATGGTCTACAAGATAAAAGTCGGAATCAATAATCCTGAAGGAATACTTAAACCGGGCATGCCTGCAGACGTAGATCTGAAATGGGATGATGTTCAATCATGGGGATAACGGGATTAAGTGATTATATTGTTTACACCGAAAGTCTGACCAGGCAGTTTAAAACCACCACGGCAGTTGATAATCTGGACTTGAAGGTTAGAAGGGGGGAAATATTTGGCCTTATAGGTTCCGATGGGGCTGGAAAGACTACAACAATTAAGATGTTGTGCGGTCTCCTCAAGCCAACCTCCGGCATAATCTTTATTGATGGACATAATGTGGAAGAAGAACCCGATGCCGTCCGTTCTGCTATCGGATATATGTCCCAGAACTTTACCCTGTATATGGACATGTCAGTTGAAGAAAACATCAATTTTGTCGCTGATTTGCGAGGTATTGAGGAGGAAGATCGTCAGCGCCAGAAGAAAAGGCTTCTGCGTTTTTCAAGGATGGAACCTTTTCGTGACCGTAGAGCCGGAGCATTGTCAGGAGGAATGAAAAAAAAGCTTGCTTTGAGCTGTTCGTTAATCCATAGACCGGAGGTCTTGATTCTTGATGAACCCACCACAGCCGTAGATCCCGTTTCACGGAGCGAGTTATGGAGGATTCTGTATGAATTTATAGTTCAGGGCATTACCATCATCATTTCTACTCCTTATATGGACGAGGCGGAAAGATGCCATCGAGTTGCCCTTATGCAGGAAGGAATGGTCATTGCCTGTGATACGCCGGAGAACTTAAAAAAGATGATAAATAAGAATGTTTATTCCTTTAAAACAAAAAATACAAACCGGACATGCAAGATATTGAGGGAAGGTCTGGACGTCAATGGTCAGATTTACGGTGACAGGATCAGAATTCATTTAGATGACCATGGCAGGGAGATTCACAGAATTGAAAAGGCCCTGGCGGATAGAGGTCATATAATGGAAGAATGCCTGAAAGTTCTTCCAAATATGGACGATGTGTATATGAGCCTGATAGAGGGGGACCAAAACGGCTATAGCAAAGAAGAATCCTGGATACCCTTTAACCTTCCAAAGATATGTGAAGACACCATTATTGTGTCTGATATCACAAAAAAGTTCGGTGATTTTACCGCTGTAGAAAGTGTCAGTTTTGATGTGAAGGCCGGCACTGTTTTTGGGTTATTAGGGCCCAATGGTGCAGGTAAAACTACCATTATAAAGATGCTTTGCGGACTTCTCTCCCCCACATCGGGCGGGGCTATTGTTGCCGGCTACGATATAGTCACCCGGCCCCGTATGGTTAAAAGCAAGATAGGTTACATGTCGCAACTATTTTCTTTGTATCCCGACCTCACTGTGGAGCAGAATCTGGATCTTTACGGTAGTATATATGAGATTGACAGAAGGGAGCGAAAACTGCGTAAAGAGTGGGTCATTGAGCTTGCCGGGCTAAAGGGAAAAGAAAAATTCTTGACCAGCGGACTTGCAGGGGGATGGAAGCAGAAATTGGCTCTGGGCTGTGCAGTAATGCACCAGCCTGCGCTCCTTTTTTTAGACGAACCTACTTCAGGGGTAGATCCTGTGGCCAGGATGGAATTCTGGGACATAATCCATCGTTTCTCTGAAGAGGGAATTACCACCCTTGTTACCACACACTTTATGGATGAAGCCGAACGGTGTGGTATTCTGGGCTTGATGAATGAAGGAAGACTTATTGCTATGGGCGCTCCCAACAGTCTAAAACAAGACCTTCCGATACCCTTCTATGAGATATCGACCCCATCTGTTCTTGAAACCTATGACAAATTAGTAAGCATTGATTTTGAATATCAACCGTCATTGTTCGGTGACAAAATCCATATTACCACGGGAGATTCCGGGCAAGAGCTAAAGATCGAAGACATCCGGAGCCGGGGTGTAGTGGTAGATGACCTTGTAAAAATCAGCCCATCCCTTGAGGATGTGTTTAATTATCATGTGATGTTTCGTATATAAAGGAATCCAGGAGGAAATGTCCGATGACATTCCATAGAATATGGATCATTATGAGGGCCGAACTGCTTCATATCACAAGGGACCCAATAAGCCTTATTATTGCGCTGTTCATGCCGTTTTTTATGCTTTTTTTGTTTGGTTATTCCCTCTGTTTTGAGCTGAAAGAACTCCCTGTGGCAGTTTTTGACATGGATCAGAGTCATGAAAGCCGTCTTTACATAGACCGGATCAATAATACCAGCTATTTTGATGTACGATTTTTCTTAACCGATTATGGCCAGGCCATAGATTATCTTGACTACGGCAGGACCCGTCTTGTAATCATAATACCTTCCGGATTTTCTCGCAAGGTATCTGAAAA
>JAXHUS010000248.1:0-4132 GCA_034189305.1 Thermodesulfobacteriota bacterium
CGCTACCGCATCGGCGACATGATCCACGTGACCGCCTTACGCAACGAGCGGCTGGGCATCGAGCTGCCCCAGGTCGCAGTGGACGACCGCGTGGACGGCATCATCGATATCGGGGGCTTTATTAAATCGTCATTAACATCTCTTAGTATAGTCTGATAAACTTTCAATAAAGGTATTCCTTTTTCTTTTGCAATTTTTTTACAGATTTCGTACTCAGGCATGGATTTCTTATTCCCTTCCATATCCCTGGCAGTCTTTACCGGCATCATTCCTAAAGATGTTGAAATTTCAGTTATCTTGCGGGGGAGGATAAAACGTTCTGCAATATAGGCCCTTACACCTGTTGTTGAAGATTCTTTAAAGATAATTTCGATTAGTTCCTTTTGATTTTCCTTTTTTGTGATTACCTTTAGCAAGGTACCGGGCCTGTTTTTTTTCATCTGAATCTGAGTGAAAGAAACATCTAACGCCCCTGCTTCAAAAAGCCGTTCCATTAAATATTCATAAATCTCAGGATTCATGTTATCAATATTTGTTTCGATTACATAAACATTTTCCGTTAAGAAGCTATTTTCTTCTTTCCCAATTACTATTCTTAATATATTAGGTATATCCTTACGATCTTTGCTCCCCGCTCCGTAACCTACCTTTAAAATTTTCATTTGAGGAAGATTTCCAAATTTTTCTGCCAGGGTAGCAATAATTGCTGCTCCTGTTGGGGTAACCAATTCCTGCTCAACTTTGCCGTCATAAACAGGAACATTTTTAAGAATTTCCAATGTTGCAGGGGAAGGGACTGGTAAAAATCCGTGTTGACAGGAAATAAACCCTCTTCCCAGCGGGATTTTTGAGGAATAGACTTTTTTAATTCCCAATTTTTCAATTCCAATGGCAGAACCTACCACATCAACTATCGAATCAATCGCTCCTACTTCATGAAAAAGCACATCTCTGATTTTTTGTCCATGAATTTTTGCCTCAGCCTTTGCAATTTTACTAAAGATACAAAAACTCTTCCTTTTTACCTCATAAGAGAGGCGGCTTTTCTTAATTAAATTCACAATTTCAGAAAAAGGCCGGTGTCCGGTTTCTTGAGTATGTTCATTTACATGAAAAAAAGTTCCCTTTATTCCGTTTCTAAATACTTTTTCAAGTTTCAACTCAACTTTTGGCAGGTTCAGTTTTTTTAGCTCCACCTCTAAGTCATTAAGGGACAGGCCCAGGTCTAAAAGGGCGCCCAGGAACATATTGCCGCTAATACCGGAAAGACAATCGCAGTATAGTATATTCACCTTAAAATAGACTCCTTACGTAACTTGTTATTTGTTGATTCGTTAAATCGTAGAATCGTTTTTAACATTCAATAAGCTGTGGATTGCCCCCATTTTCCCTTTGTCTAAAATTTCGTTATTTGTTATACGATGTTCGTAAAAGCAGTAATGTGCTTTATTAATAACGAATAACCAATAACTTACACCCTATTTATAAGGCTGGCTACATAGCCGGCTCCGAATCCGTTATCAATATTCACAACTGATATGCCGGAAGAGCAAGAATTAAGCATTCCCAAAAGTGCCGTAATCCCACCAAAACTAGTCCCATATCCAATACTTGTAGGTACTGCGATAACAGGTCTTGCAACCAGACCACTTACTACACTTGGAAGAGCACCTTCCATTCCGGCTACTACAATTAGAACACCAGCTTTAAAAATTTTTTCTCTTTGCCCAAAAAGACGATGGATTCCTGCTATACCAACATCATATAAAGAATCTACTCTATTACCCATAATTTTCGCTGTGACTTTCGCTTCCTCAGCAACAGGAATATCAGAAGTGCCTGCAGTTATTATTAAAATAATTCCCTTACCGGTAATCTTTATACTTTTGATTTCCCATGAAACCGTGCGAGCTAACGCGTTAAATTTAGCCTCTGGAAACCTTTTTAAAATTTTTTCCGCTTTTTCGTCATCAACCCTGGTTACCAAAATATTTTCCCTTTGTTCAGCCATTTTTTCCATGATATCTATGATTTGAGATACTGTTTTACTCTCTCCCCATATAACTTCCGGAAAGCCCTGACGAAGTGTTCGATGGTGATCCAAAGTTGCAAATCCAATACTTTCAAAAGGAAGTGTCTTTATCTGTTCCAGGGCATCATCAATATTTATCCTGCCATCCTTAACCAAATACAATATTTTCTTTAAATCTTCTTCGTTCATTTTTTCCTCAATTAAAAATCAATGATTCGCCGTCCAGATCATCAGGTTTTGGAATCTGTAAAAAATCTAAGATTGTCGGCAATATATCCACTATTTTTGGATGAAAGGTTTTAATATTCCTGTTAATAAAAAATAGCGCTTCTTCCGGATCATGCATCCCTGAAGTAAAACTATCTTCCATTATAATTTTTGTATTTAAATCACCCCTCAAGTCATATCCCTTAACAGGAAAGGCAAGCATATCAGGAGCAGATAAAAAAGCCGGACCTGAGAATAACGCCTCTTTAAACAACACATCTTTAATTACTTTCTTATCGGTATCAGGATCTTTTAGTTCAAATAACATTTTTTGCAATAAGTTACGTTTTTTGTAATAATCGAAGTTTTGTCCGTTAAAATTTATATACACCCTTCCAGGTGTTAAAACATAAACTAAAGATTTTGGATTAATATTGGTAAAATCCTCGATTTCACCGGAAAAAGCAAGGCAACCCCTTTCTTTAAACCATTTGTTCAAATAAATTATTTTTTCTAGATTTGTAAAACCATGATCAGAAAGTAGAATAAATAAACTTTTTTCACCAAAATTATAATAAACTTCTCCAATAAAGCTATCTATTTTTTCGAAGAAATCCTTAAAATATAATTCGTATAATGAATCTTCACTCTGGATTTCATCCCAAAAATAATGACACAAACGGTCTATTTCCATAATCTGTAAGTGGAAAAAATCCCATTGAAAATTTGCCATAAAATAATATGCCACTTCAATCCTTCTATCCAGAGTTATTTTTATGTCATTTAGAAATTCTTCTTTTGATTTAACAGCAAGATTGGTATCTACATCAATTCTATAATTCATCTTTTTTAGTAAAGAAACAATTTCTCTGGGATATGCTATTTGATCTATATTCGGACAAAGAAAATCGCTTATTAAAATACCGTTTATTGGATATGGCGGATATGTTACTGGAAGATTTATTGAAATAACTTTGAAATGATGATATGATAATAAATTAAGTAGAGTTAATCCAGTTACATGCCTTGCATCAGGTATAAAAGTCTTGTAACTTTTAAGATTTCGGTCAATAAAACCAAAGATATTATGTTTTCCCGGATTTTTCCCTGTAAGATATGATGTCCAGATTACTGGAGAAAGGGTTGGATAAACGGTTTTAAGTTTTTTAAATGTACCCTGATTTATTATTCTATGTAAATTTGGTAGCTCCTTTATATTCATTTTTTTCTTTACAAAACTGAAGGATAATCCGTCAAGGCCGATTACAATTATTGGACTGTTTTTTATAGACATATTAATAGCTTTTTAAATTTGTTTTTTTAGTATTATTTTCTTTAATGTAATAAAATAAAAATTAATTGACAAATTATTTTTTTGAATTATAATAGTTGATTAAAATTTTGCTGGCGTAGCTCAATTGGCAGAGCAGCTGATTTGTAATCAGCAGGTTGCGGGTTCAAATCCCATCGCCAGCTCTTAGCCCTGAATTAAAGTGGAGAGGTACCCTAGTGGTCAACGGGAGCAGACTGTAAATCTGCCGGCTTATGCCTTCGGAGGTTCGACTCCTCCCCTCTCCACCAAAGTAAAAAATTTGGCGGGAGTAGCTCAGTTGGCTAGAGCATCAGCCTTCCAAGCTGAGGGTCGCGGGTTCGAATCCCGTTTCCCGCTCCATTTTTTATTTGCCCACGTAGCTCAGTCGGTAGAGCGCTTCCTTGGTAAGGAAGAGGTTCACCGGTTCAATCCCGGTCGTGGGCTTTTATTATTAATTGCCTTTTAAGGAGGAAGAGATGGCAAAGGAGAAATTTGAGAGGAAGAAGCCACATATAAATGTAGGGACGATAGGGCATGTAGATCATGGAAAGACGACATTAACGTCAGCGATAACGAAGGTA
>JAXHUS010000249.1:0-10897 GCA_034189305.1 Thermodesulfobacteriota bacterium
TGTGGATATAACAAAAAGGGTCAGAGTGGCGATTAGTTGATTCGCTGATCCGAAAATTGCCCATATTGCCGTCCAGGCGTTTGTGGCTCCCAGGACAACAGCGGGGATAATCATTACAAGCCCGGCAAACCAACGGTTTTTTAGGACTGAAAAGGGGAGGGTTTCCTGAACTATAAATCTACCGAGTCTTGTGGCAGAATCAAGGCTTGTAATCACAAAACAGTTTAACATGAACATAGGGAACAGAAATGCTGCCTGAACGCTCACAAGGGGGAGTTTCTCCACAAGGTGACCGAATCCGCGCGAAAATGCAATAATCCAGCTTTTCCCCATTGCCGTTTGATAAATTAGATCCGGATCTGAACCTGCCGGCGCTACTTTCCAGTATAGACCTGCCGCCACAACAAGTACTGCCATAGTTCCCACTGCTCCCTCAAGAATCATGCCCCCATAACCAATAAATTTGCCCTCAGTTTCATTATTCAATTGTTTTGACGTTGTTCCCCCTGCCACCAGGGAGTGAAACCCGGAAATTGCCCCGCAGGCTATGATTACAAAAAGCATGGGCCAGATGGGACCCAGCTCCGAATTACATTTTACGAATGCAGGGGAGTTTAAGGGAGTGTGAGAATAGAAGATGCCCAAAAATCCCAGAAACATTCCGATAAAAAGAATGTATGTGGCAAGGTAATCCCGGGGCTGAAGAAGAAGCCAGACCGGAAGGACAGATGCCGCAAGCCCGTAAAACATAAGCAGGCTAAACCAGATAAAAAAGGCCGTTTTTTCACCTGAAATCTCTATAGGTAAAAGACAGCCCAGCCATATTGAAAATAACAGTAAAAAAAGTGAAATAAAAGTTGCTAAAACAACATTTACTGTTTTTCTGTATACAAAAAAACCGAATAAAATGGAGATAGGGATAAGAAGGAAGGTGGGGATTACAATTTCCGGTTCTTTTAAGAGTGTCCTTGCTGCAACCACGCCAAAAACAGAAATAACTAAAACAAGGGTAAGCCAGAGGAAAATCGCTAAAATAACCTTGGTCCATGTTCCCATAATGGTGCCAGCGATATTTGAGATTGACCCCCCTTTATTTCTTACGGAAACCATTAAGGTAAGGTAGTCGTGTGCACTGCCGATAAAGATACTTCCGATACAAATCCATAGAAGGGCAGGCAGCCATCCAAAGTAATATACAGCGATTACAGGGCCTATAATCGGGCCGGCCCCTGCAATTGAACCGAAATGATGTCCAAGAAGGACTAATTTTTTTGCAGGGTAAAAATCCACCCCGTCATTTAAGGAATGGGCGGGGGTTATGGCATCTTTATCCGGTATTGCTATCTTTCGGTCAATAAAGGAGGCATAGATTCTATAACCAAGAAAATAGAGAATGATAAGCATAAAGAAGGCTATTATTGCGGACATATCTCAACTAAGTAAAAAATTCAAATGTCGAAATCCAAATGCCAAATCAAATCCAAATGACTGAATGTCAAAATAGATTTATTTTTTACATTTTTTTTTTATTGTCTTTGGACTTAAAGCAAGGAATCTATAATGAATTATTAAAATTTTTTTGGCATTTGGATTTTGAATTTCATTTGACATTTAAACTTTGGAATTTATTATTCTATGTTTATCTAAACATCTCTGTCAACAGAATAAACAATCCTTTTATCGGCAATATATCTTTTAACTCTTTTTTCCAGTTCCTTTTTTATTAAATCCCTGAATCCCGGCATTAAAAGTAGAAATCCGACAGCGTCTGTAGTAAATCCGGGTGTTATTAATAAAACTCCCCCTATAAGAACAAGTACTCCGTGAAAAATTCCCTCAGAGGGTATTTTCCCCTGATCCAGATCACTTTTTATTCTAAATACTACGGAAAAGCCGGCCCTCCTTGTTAGATATGCCCCAAGGATGCCTGTCAATATTATTAACATTAAAGTATTTAAGACGCCGATTTTTGTTCCTATTTTAAGTAAGAGGGCGAGTTCCAGAAAGGGAACCAGGGTAAATAAAAGAAAGAGTTTTAAAAACATAGTTCAATTTTCTTATACAAATTTTATCCCAAAAAATGCGTTTTAATCTTTTAGGCAGTATAAAAGGTAAAAAGCCATGATGAAAATGGGGAAATTTAATTTCACTTTTTTATTCTTTGCTATTTTAAAATTTTGCATTTTGAAATTACCAAAAATTGCTACTTCAATTTTTGGGTTTATAGAGTAGGGGACCATGCCGGACTTAACTCATTTTCTTCACCTTTTGTAATCTTTACCTGCTTTGTGCCGTTTGCAAGCATTATATAGAGGTGATATTTGCCATCCCTATTTGAACTAAAAACAATATGATAACCGTCCGGCGCCCATGATGGCGATTCGTTATTCCCGGAGAATCCTGTTAACCTTCTTAAATCTGTTCCGTCGGGTCTGATAGTAAAAATATCAAAATTACCATTTTCCAGAGAAGAAAAAGCTATTTTATCACCTGTTGGCGACCAGCTTGGAGATGCGTTATAATTGCCTTCAAAGGTGATTCTTTTTATATTGTTTCCGTCTGCATCCATAGTATAAATCTGAGGGGAACCTGAACGATTGGAAACAAAGGCAATCTTTTTTCCGCAAGGAGACCAGCAAGGCGAAACATCATTGCTCCAGCTGTTTGTAAGCCTTTTTTTCATTTTTCCGTTTGTATCGATAATACATATCTCAGGATATGTATTTACAGATAATGTCAATGCAAGATAAAAGTTATCGGGAGACCAGGCAGGCGAAATATTTAATCCCTTTCGGTAAGAAATCTTTAAAGACTTTTTCCTCTTTAAATCCATAATAAAAAGGTCGGGATTCCCTTCCATATATGAAGTATAAGCTATTTTTTTTCCATCAGGAGACCATGTGGGTGATAAAGATATGGATTTGTTGTTGGTAAGTTGTTTAATATTATGCCCATCAAAATCCATTGCAAAAATTTCCTTGTTCCCGGATCGGCTTCCCACGTAGACAATTTTTGTGCAAAATATTCCCACTTTTCCAGTAATTTTGTAAACCACTTCATCGGCAAATCTGTGCACCATTTTTCGCATATCCCTTATTTCCCCCCTATACCTTTTGCCCATCATGAATTTTCCCTGTGCCACATCAAAAAGTCGGAGTTCAAGAAAAAGATCCTTTGCATCATAAGTAAATCCACCTGTAATCAGAAACTCAGATCCAACGGTAGCCCAGCTTTTAAAATTGATCCTGTCAAGGGTAATCCCCACAACTCTTGGATCTTCCAGGAAACTTAAAGGATCAATAACCTTAAAGTATCCGGAAAGTTCCAGATCATTGGATAAAATCCTGGGAATTAATTCCTGGTATTTGTAGCTGTCCGAAACCCCCTGCAATATTTTGAAAAATGGGATGGCAATGGGAATTTTTCTACCCACTGTAGGATCAATGTCAAGATATACTTTGGGTTGAGAAAGTTTTGCAAAAAACAGGGTGCTTAAAATAAGTAGAATTAAAACAGGAAATATTCTTTTATCCATTTCTATATTCAAGGGAGTGAAATCTTATTCCGATATCCAGATACTTTTTGGTATACGAAAGAGGCAAAGGCGGCAGGGGATCGGCCTTATTGATTGCCCTTATTGCAGACTGGTCAAAATATATGTTACCCGACCGTTTTTCAAAAACGGAATCTACGATATGACCGCTCTTTGATATTCTTATTGACACAGTCGCTTCCCAATTCTCTTCCGTCATATCTCCCGGCAGGACCCACTCACTTCTAATTCTTTCCCATACTTTGTTGTAATAGATATTAAAATGAAGATTTGCATATTCAGAAGAAGACAGTTGATATTGAGAGTTTGCAGAAGATTGAATTTTAGATGATAAAGCCTCTTTCTGGCCTGACGATTTGTTCTTCTTTGATGAACTTTTTTTTATCCTGTCTAAAGCCTTTACAAGGTAGTCTGTTTCATTCAATTCTTTCTTTTCTTCAGCCTTTTTCATTACGGGCTTTTTACTTTCAGTCTTTTTCTCTTTGCTTATTACAGTCTTTTTGGGCTTTATTATCTTTTTTCTGCTCACCTTCTTTTTAACCTTTGGTACTAATTTATGGACAGGTTTCTTTGAAGGGGAAGAAATCTTTTTTTCCTTTGGCGTTACAGTTTTTTGACGGGGTAAACTGACCAGGTCCACCTGATAAACAGGTCTGTAATAGTAGTCTTTTTTAGGGATAGAAAAGGAAAATGAAGTGAAGACAAAAAGGACAATAAAATGTAATACTGCTGAAAGACCGACCATTGTCCCAAGCCTTGGTGACTTATATTGTGAAAATATATTTGGCGGATTCATATAAAACTAATCTACCGGTAAGGGTTCAATTATCAGATTTTGTAAGAAGCTTAATTCTATTACAGAGCATCTGTTACCATGCCCAATTTTTTAATTCCCGCATCCTTAATCTCAGCCATAACTTTTACTACAAAACCGTATGGAATTTCTTTGTCGGCCTTTAAAAAGATATCTCTATTTTCACGATTTTCTATAATTTTAGATAACTTAACTTTGAGTTGCTTTAAATTCACCTTTGCTTCATCTATAAATACTTCTTTCTTTGTGTTTATTGTAAGTATTATCGTATCCTCCTTTTTGTTTAAACTCTTTGCCTTTTCTGTTTCTGGCAGATTCACATCCACACCCTGTTGCATCATATTGGCGGTTATCATAAAAATGATTAACAAAACCAGCATTACATCCACAAGGGGGGTAACATTAATTTCCGACATAAAGGAAAAGTTATTCTTTTTTGTATCCATCTTATTTTTGTTTAAACTTTAAATTTAATTCAATTATATTTAAAAATTCCGAGGAAAAGCTTTCCATTTCCACGATTAGGTGCCTGACTTTGTTTATAAAATAATTATAAAAAATGACTGCAGGAATTGCAGCAGCAAGTCCTGCTGCTGTGGCAATAAGGGCCTCGGAGATCCCCGGGGCGACTACTGCAAGATTTGTAGAACCAACTATCCCGATTTTACGAAAGGAGTCCATAATTCCCCAGATAGTTCCGAAAAGGCCAATAAAAGGTGTTGTATTCCCTGTTGTAGCGAGGAATACAAGGGTTTTTTCAAGGTTTGAGGTTTCATTGGCCACAGCCCTTCTCAGGGCTCTCTTAATATTCTCGATTTCATTAAGATTAACAGAGATGGTATCTTTACTTGAAGTTCCGGGATTTTTCAGATTATTTTTTGATAATTTATTTAATTCTTCATATCCTTCCCTAAAAATTTCATTTAGGGGGCTCCCCTTAAAACTCTCTGTTTTGGCAAAAACATGGGATAATTTTTGACTTTTCCAGAAGTGATAAAGAAAATTTTTTGTGTTTTTATTAGCCCTTCTGATTAAAATAGCCTTAAAAAAGATTATTCCCCATGAAATTACGGAAAATAGAAATAAAATTAATAAAACCAGCTTGACAACCGGTCCTGCATTTTTAACAAGATCAAAAACACCGATATGGCCTTTTTCTGCTAAATCCACTGTTTTAAAGGAATATGTAAGCAATATTAAAATTATATTTTCTTTCATGGAATATATAAATTAATTTAAATTATATTTTTTTTAAGTATACTTGTGTACATTTCTTTATGTCAAGGCATATAAGGTTAAAACAAAAAATACTTGACAATCAATTTAATTTTATTTATAAGTTTATAAACCGCTTGGATCCTTAAAAAATGGACTGAGACGGAAGGAAAAAAATATGAAAGATATTTAAACCTTCTGATCGTAGTTCAGAAGGTTTTTTTTATTGGGGCGTAAAATGTCGAAACTTACCATTTTAGATTTTAAAAAAAAGAAGGACCTGGGTGAAAAAATAACTATGCTAACTGCTTATGACTATCCTACCGCAAAAATTTTAGATCAGTGCGGGGTGGATATACTCCTTGTGGGTGATTCAGTGGGAAATGTGATAGCCGGCAGGGAAAATACCCTGCCTGTAACCGTTGACCAGATGATCTATCATACAAAGATGGTTGCTAGAGCGGCGAAAAATGCTCTAATAGTAATAGATATGCCCTTTATGTCCTATCAGGTAAGCGTTGAAGAAGCAAAGAAGAATGCAGGAAAGATGATAAAGGAAAGCGGGGCGGGGGCTGTCAAGCTTGAGGGTGGGGAAAATATGGAAGATATGATCAGGGCTATTACGGATATCGATATTCCTGTAATGGGTCATATTGGCCTGACTCCCCAATCAATTCACCGTATGGGTGGATACAGAATACAGGGAAAGGAAGAGAAACAGCGGGAAAAACTTATCCGGGATGCAATAGCGGTTGAAAAGGCAGGGGCATTCAGTGTAGTGTTAGAGGTAATTCCCTTAAATTTAGCCAGGGAGATTACCGGCAAACTTTCGATTCCCACCATTGGTATCGGAGCGGGAATAGAGTGTGACGGACAGGTGCTTGTTATTCATGACCTGCTGGGACTTTCCGGTGATTTTCGACCTAAATTTGTTAAAAGGTATGTAAATCTTTCTGAAATTATCACTGATGCAGTAAAAAATTTTGTAGATGAAGTTAAAAATGAAAAATATCCAGGTTCAGAACATACCTTTTATTAAAAGTTGAAAATGGAAATAATTACACATCCTAAAGAAATGCAAAAAATATCCGAAAAGAGAAGGAATAAGGGTGAAATTATCTCTTTTGTTCCTACTATGGGATACTTTCATGCAGGGCACTTAAATTTAATGAAAGAAGGAAGAGAATCAGGCGATTTTTTAGTGGTAAGCCTATTTGTGAATCCAATACAGTTTGGACCAAATGAGGATCTTGATCAATATCCCAGAGATTTTGACAATGATAAAAGATTGTCTGAAGAAGTTGGCGTTGATGTTATTTTTGCTCCTTCTCAAGATTCAATGTATTCTGATAATTCCCAGACAAGAGTTGTAGTAGAAAATTTAACAAAAAATTTATGCGGCCTTAAAAGACCTGGACATTTCCAGGGAGTAACTACTATTGTGGCTAAACTTTTCAATATCGTAAAACCTCATTATGCAATTTTTGGACAAAAAGATTATCAACAATTAATTGTTATAAAAAGGATGGTGGAGGATGTAAATTTTGATTTAAAAATTATTACTGTGCCCACAGTAAGAGAAGCCGATGGTCTGGCAATGAGTTCAAGAAACAGTTATCTAAATAGTGAAGAAAGGGAAGCCGCCACTTGTATTTACCGGGCCATAAAGGAGGCGGAAGATTTATTTCACTCCGGTGAAAAGGTTTGTTCAAAGATAATAAATAGAATGAAAGAGATTATTCAGAAGAATGGTTTAAATAAGATTGAGTATGTTCAAATTTGTGACGCGGATACTTTAAAAAATCTGGATATTATAGACAGACCTGCTGTTGCTGCTCTGGCTGTAAGGGCAGGAAAAACTCGTTTAATAGATAACTGTTTGCTAAACAATTAAGGCGTTCAAATAAACATATTTTAAATGGAGGAAAAGGTGTTAAGAATAATGTGCAATTCTAAAATTCACCGGGCAACGGTAACGGATGCTAATCTGGATTATGAGGGAAGTATCACCATAGATGAAACGCTCCTTAAGCTTGCCGGCATTTTACCCTATGAAATGGTTCATATATATAATATAACCAATGGTGAAAGATTTGAAACTTATGCCCTGGCAGGAGAAATGGGCAAGGGAGAAATTTGCCTTAATGGAGCGGCGGCCCACAAGGTCAAAATCGGGGATTTAATAATAATTGCCAATTATCAAATGATGGATGAAAAAGAGGCCCGTAGTTTAAAACCCAGGATGATTCTGGTTGATGAAAAAAACATTCCTGTAAAAAAAGAATTTCGTCAGGCTTATATGGAAAAAATGGCAGGTAATTATTAAAAGATATTGTCAATTTTCATAATAATTATATTATTGTCATTTATTCAAATGATACACAAAGCATGAAAAATATTTTCAAAAAATACTTTTTTACGGGAATTTTAGCCGCTGTACCCATAACTTTAACAATTATCATTCTGGGTACTATTTTAAAATGGATGGACCAAATTTTAAGATTCATCCCTTCTGCATATCATCCAGATACATATCTACCCTTTCATATCCCTGGCATTGGATTTTTTTTTACGGTTATTCTGATTATAGTCATTGGTTTTTTAACAAGAAGTTATCTGGGGAAAAAATTTATATCAATCAGTGAAGGGCTGGTTGCCCGAATTCCGTTGGTAAGAAATATTTATACCGGTATAAAACAAATTCTTGAAGCAATCTTTTCTGTTGAAAAGGATAAATTTTCAAGGGTTGTCCTCCTTGAATACCCCCGAAAGGGAATCTACTCTCTGGCTTTTGTAACAAGTGTTACAAATAACGATATACAAACCATTACAAAAGAAAATATGATAAATGTTTTTGTTCCAACCACACCTAACCCCACATCAGGATATTTTTTGATGGTTCCGGAAAAGGATACATTCCCCCTGAAGATAAGCGTGGAGAGTGCTTTTAAAGTCATCATCTCGGGTGGTATATTTGCCGACCCTTCAAAAAAATTCGGATCGGATATAGAAGAAAAAAGTATATAATAAAAAATAAAATATGAGAGCAGTGGTTCAGCGGGTGAAGGAAGCAAGGGTTTTAGTGTATGATAAACTGGTAAATAAAATTGGTTCAGGGCTATTAATATACCTTGGTATAAAATCCGGCGATACTGAGAAAGACGCTGATTATCTTTTAAATAAGATTATAAATTTGCGAATTTTTGAGGATAATAAAGGTAAGATGAACCTTTCCCTACAGGATGTGGAAGGTGAAATTCTTATTATTTCTCAATTTACGCTTCTGGGAGACTGCAGGAAGGGCAGAAGGCCTTCTTTTGACTTTGCAGAAGGTAGTAAAATGGCCTATGTCCTTTATAATTATTTTCTTACTCAAACAAGAAAGTGCGGAATAGTTTCAAAAGAAGGTAAATTTCAGGCAAAAATGGAGATATATTCAGTAAATACAGGGCCTGTAACGTTTCTTTTAGATAGTGAAAAATTATTTTAGAATGGCAATAACCGGGATAATTTTAGCTGGTGGGGAAAGTAAAAGAATAGGCGAAAACAAAGCTTTTTTATCCATTAAGGGAAAAAGAATTATTGAAAGAACCACTGAACTCTTTTTGGATATATTCAGCCGTGTCATTATTGTAACAAACTCTCCCCTTGAATTCCAATTTCTTAATATCCGTATCGTAACAGATGTTTTCCCTAAAATGGGCTCCCTTGGCGGTATTTATACAGGGCTATTTTACTGCCCAACGGAAAAGGCTATGTTTGTTGCCTGTGATATGCCCTTTCTAAACAAAAAAGTAATAGAATATTTAATTTCATTATGCAAGGGTTATGATATTATTATACCCAGAACAAATAGACAATATGAAGCACTTCATGCTATTTATTCCAAAAGTTGTGTTCCTTTTATTGAAAAATATTTGGTCAGTGGAGAAAAAAAAATAATAAATTTTTTAAATTTTTTCCCTGACTCAAAAATCAGGGGGGTTTCAAATGAGGAGATCCAAAAAATTGATCCTGAACTCAAATCCTTTATAAATATTAATACAAAAGAGGATTATAATAAATACAAAAATTGACGGAATTATATAAGTTATTTAATGTTGTTGTTCAAAGGTTTAGTCATAAGTTATTTGCTATCATAGGGTATATGCTGATTTTATCTACCACCAACTATGTTTCCTATTGAGTCATTTGAATTCATTAAGGGAACTTTATTGGTTTGCAAAGGGAGTATTTTTAGTTATGAAACGTATCTGTGTAATCGATGGACAGGGTGGTGGAATTGGAAGCCTTATAATTAAAAGGCTAAAAGAAGAGTTTGGAGAAAGTATAGAAATAATAGCCCTTGGAACAAATTCAATAGCTACTTCCATAATGCTTAAAGCAAAAGCAAATAAAGGAGCTACAGGAGAAAATGCTATTATTAAAACTGTTAAAAATGCAGATATTATTGTCGGGTCTGTTAGTATAATAATTGCAAATTCCATGCTGGGAGAGTTGACACCTAAAATGGCGGAGGCTATCGGTGATTCTCATGCCAAAAAATTTCTATTACCCCTCTCCCAGGAAGGAGTAGAAATAATTGGAACTATAAACGAGCCACTTCCCCATCTGGTGGAATATCTCATAAATAAAATAAAGGAGGATATTTAGAATGTGTGAGGCAAATGCTTATGTGGAGAAAAGCGGAAAGGAAGAACTTATACTAGAAAGTGTTGATATTATAAAACCTGAGGAAGGGAAATTATTTCTGAAAAATATTTTCGGGGAACAAAAGATATTGAATTCCAGAATAAAATTCATTTCTCTTATAGAACATAAAATTGTTCTGGAAGAAAATTAACTGTATGCTCCGATTTATCAATATTGTGAGGTTTTATCCTCATTGAAAAATCTGTCTTGCAGCCAGACTCTGACTCATATAAATTGTTGTTAAAGTTGTAATTTTTCTAAGATGCTCCTGGAATTAAGGAAGATAGATTCCAATTCCTTTTCAGTTACCCCTGCTCCTAAAATGATTTTTTCAACAAGGGCTGGAGAAATAATATCATTCGGTGAATGAGAATCATTATTTATAACAAGCTTTGCCCCCTCTTCCCTTGCAAGTTTTGCAATGTGCCCGTTTGTATAAGAATGGCCGGTTCTTGTAGTTAATTCAAGATATATTCCTTTATTTCTGGCTAATCTGACCTCCTGCCGTGTTATTAATCCGGGATGGGCAAGAATATCAATATCGCTTTCAAGGGCAGCTTTATTGGTACCAGGTTTTACAGGTTCCACCACCGTTTCTCCATGTACTATTATAATCCCGGCTC
>JAXHUS010000025.1:0-4126 GCA_034189305.1 Thermodesulfobacteriota bacterium
CTGGAGAGAAGAACTGTATCCATATTCAAAGGTTCCATGATGTTGGGTGATTTTTGCCAGGATCAATTGGGCTGTTTCCGTCCCACACTAGGCTGGGCCGATTACAGGACTCCCATAAAAAACTTATATATGGCATCCGGTACCTGTCGCCCTTCTGGAGGATGCTCGGCTGCCCCCGGATATAATTGTGCAGGTGTAATATGTGATGACCTGAAGATAAAGAAGTGGTGGAAGCCCGTTACTATGAGTATAAAATAAGTAGCCCATAAAAATATTCATAACAATATATAAATTAATTAGTTTTTTCTTAATGGTTCTTTATAGAGGAGGGGATTATGAAAAAATAATTAAATTATTTTAATTTATATATATATTTATCTTGCTAAAGACTTATAATTAGACATCTTCTTTAGTAGAGTTTATTTAGTACTTCAATTCTCATTATCATAAAAGAAGTATTTCCAATCAGCCTGTCTGAAATGGCCTGAGTCTTGAAACAGTTACAGACAAATAAGTCATAATTCGTATTTTAATTAAATCATTAAATGGTATTGCTAAATGCTTGATAAAGCATTTAGCGTAAATTAAAAACGTCAAAAAAAGGAGGGGGAGGTATGGCTGACAAAAGTTTTGATGCAGTAATAATAGGCGGAGGTAATAAGGCTTTAATTTTAGCCATGTACCTTGCCAAATATGGGAAGATGGAAGTTGGGATATTTGAGGAGAGGCATGAACTTGGAGGTGGATGGTCAACAGAGGAGCCGGCCCCGGGGTTTATGGCCAATACATGTTCTCATGTCCATGTAGCCAATTATCACCTTCCGGTTTATCAGGATATACCGGAATGGGAGGATTACGGCGCAAGATATGCCCATACTGCTGCCCCTATTGGTATCATTTATATAGAAGACCAGTCCTGTGTATTATTTTATACAGCATTCGATGATTCAGACCCTACCCAGGAGAAGACCGCAAGGGAGATTGCAAAATTTTCCGAAAAAGATGCCGAAACATACCTTAAACTCTGGGACAAATGTGAAAAATACTGGAGGCCGGCTTTAGACAGATGGTGCTTTACTCCAGCCCAGCCTCTGGGAATTCCGGATGCAATGGATGAGTTAATGCAGAATCCTGATGCAGGAATTGACCCTGCCTGGATGTTTATGTCTCCTCTTCAGGTATATAAGGATGTTTTTGATAGTCCAACCCTTCAGCATGCATTTGCCAGAGCTCTCCAATCAGTAAGGTTCCAGTCGGATCTGGCAGGGGCTGGACTGGGAACCTTGCTTTTCATTTTCTATGATTATCTCCACCTCTGTTATGTAGTTGGGGGGAAGCATCAGCTTGCCCATGCATCCCAGAGAGTAATCCTGGAAAACGGAGGAAAGGTATTTACAAAACATCCGGTTAAAAATATCATAATCGAAAATGGTAAGGCAAAGGGGGTACGCCTGGAGGATGGGAGTCGGGTTGAGGCTAAAAAACTTGTTGTGAGCAGCACTGATCCCTATCAGCTTTGTTTTGAACTTGTAGGTGAAGAATATCTAAACTCCAGAATATTAAAGAGAGTGGGAAATTTAGAAAAACACTGGATTGCAATAGCATGGTATACATGGGCACTTAAAGAGCGGCCTCGCTATATAGCGGAAAGCTTTAATCCGGATTGCTGGAAGACTCAATGGTTGGTTCTGGGAGATAGAGACTTAAACACATTTGTCCTGGAGAGTGCAGAAAGAAAGGCGGGCAAATGGCCATCCAAAGTAAATATAGGTGCATCTTATCATGGAGGAAGTGGAGATCATCTTCTGGCACCACCAGGAACCGATTTTACCATTCTTACTGAGCAATTTGTTCTATCTGCTGATGAAATGACCGATAAGGAATGGAAAATATGGGAGAGGCGACATGCAGAACAGGTAATCGATACCTGGCAAAAATACGCCCCAAATATGACACCTGGGATAATGTAATAGGTTATAATCCGGTAACACTCTATTATAAGGCAAATATGTGCAAAAACTTTGCACCTGCTGGTAACTGGTGTGTAATAGATAATATACCATCCCAATTTGGAAGGATGAGACCTATTCCTGAGCTTGCCGGACACAGGATGCCTATAAAAAACCTGTATGCAACCGGTTCAGCATGGCATCCTTATGGATCAGCTCATAGTATTCAGGGTTATAATTGCTATAAGGTGATAGCAGAAGATTTTGGACTTAGAAAGCCATGGGAAGAGAAGGGACGGCCTTATTAATTTAAAAAATATGACGAAAGGAGAAGTAAATGTATCCAGGCAAGCTTAAATATTCAAAAGAACATCATTGGATCGAGCTAAATGATTCAAATGCAACGCTGGGAATTAGTTATTATTATCAGGAACAATTAAAAGAAGTAATTTATGTAGAATTTCCAGAGGCTGGAAAGCGGATAAACATAAATGATACTATCGTAACCATTGAAACTTCTAAGGCTGTAGTTGATATTCCCACCCCATTAACCTGTGAAATCCTTGAAACAAATAAGAATCTGCTTGAAAACCCAAATTTGATAAAAGAAGATAATTATGGCGAAGGGTGGATAGCTAAAATTAAGGTAGAAAATCAAGCTGAACTGGAAAATTTTTTGGGTTCGGAAGAATATAAGAATTTTATACAGAGTGAAATTTAAAAACTTAGTAATTGTAAAATGGTGAATAACGAAGATGTTTATCTTTAATTAATAAAAAAGGAGATTTGAAATTGAAAAAGCTTATTAATACTAAAAGTAAACGGTGAAACTTATGAAGTCACCACGGATACAAATAGTACCCTTTTAGAGATTTTAAGAGAAAATCTCGGACTAATAGGAACAAAGGAGGCATGTGACCTTGGGGAATGCGGAGAATGTACGGTTCTTATGGATGGTAAACCGGTTCATTCCTGTCTTGTTCTGGCAATAGAGGCTCAGGAAAAAGAAATCTTAACAATAGAAGGGCTGGCCAAAGAGGGAAAACTGCATCCTCTCCAGCAGACATTTGTAGATCATGGAGCGGTCCAGTGCGGATTCTGTACACCTGGAATGATTATGTCGGCAAAAGCTTTACTGGACACAAATCCAAAACCGGATGAGGATGAAATAAAGAAGGCTATCTCTGGAAATCTTTGCTGCTGTACAGAGTATACAAAGGTAATTGACGCAATTAAATTTATGGCAGAAAAAGATACATAAAAAACCTAACATATGTAGTAAATACTCTATAGAATGTGGACTTATTAAATACTAAACAAATCCGGATGAACAAAATAAATAAACAGTATGATTTAGAAGTAAAAAAGGTTCGCTGTTTAATATCATTAGTTGTCTGTTGTTTATTGTTAAGCGGTTAAAGTTTAGTTTTGGTATTGGGATTTAGATTTTTCACATTTTGTTGAGAATATTCTTAGCAATTTATAAAAGGAGGCAAAGATGCGTTTACCAAAATTTGAGTATATAGCCCCAAAGGAAATAGACGAGGTGCTTACAATACTTTCCGAAGAAAGAGAAGATGCAAAGATTATTGCCGGTGGTACGGATATTCTGATCAATATGAAGCAAAAGATAATAACTCCAAAATATCTTGTTGATCTTAAAGAGATAAGGGATCTGAAATATATTAAAAATGGAAATGAGGAATTAAGGATAGGTGCATTAACTACCTTAAATGAAATAGAAGAATCAAAGATAATAAGAGAGAAATTCCCAATGCTTGCAAAAGCAGCTAGTGATGTTGGTGTCCCCCAGCACAGGTATGCGGGAACAATTGGAGGGAATATATGTCTTAATACAAGATGTTGGTATTATAATCAGCCCCATTTCTGGAGAAAAAGCAGGCCTGTTTGTTACAAATTAGGGGGAGAGGAGGATAACTGTCAGGGATTTGGAGTCTGGGACGGTTTTCCATCACCAAAGGGGAATGTATGTTATGCGGTATACAGCGGAGATACAGCACCTTCTTTAATAGCTTTAGCCCAAGTTCATGAAAAGAGGCAGAAAAAAGGCAAAAATTCAGCAAATCAAAAACAAAGAATTCTTTAGAATCAAGGGATTACGCAATTAAATTTCACAAAAGCCGTTTGTAGTGACAAAATATTAACAAATTACTTGA
>JAXHUS010000250.1:0-3622 GCA_034189305.1 Thermodesulfobacteriota bacterium
CAGGCTGTCTGTATGCTTCCTATCTCTGCCATTGGAGGACCTACCTTAGGAGTAGATCCCATTGCTTATGCTACAGCTTTTTTAAGTACTAAGATTGGTAAACCTTTAAATGCCTTTGTTGTAAGAAAGGAATCTAAAAGACATGGAAGGGGAAAATGGATTGAAGGAGGGGTTAAGGCAGGGGATAGAGTAGCTATTGTGGATGATGTTATAACTACTGGAAAATCTACAATAAAAGCAATAAGGCATTCTCGCAGTGACGATTTAAAAGTAATAAAAGTAGTTGTTCTTGTAGACAGGGGGGAAGGTGGTAAAGAAAACATTGAAAAAGAGGGATTAGAGGTGGAATCTATTTTTACTATAAAGGACTTTTTATAGACATTTTAAAATATTTTCCGGAAAAATTTTATAAAGTAATCTAATCCGGAGAAAGTAGTTATAATAAGTGCAATCCAGAGAAAAATTATCCCTATGTAGTGAAAGTTTATAGAAAAATAATCATAATGAATAATTAAGGCAATTAAGGCTAAAAGCTGGAAGGTCGTTTTGTATTTTCCCAGTTGGTTGGCTTCAATAATGATTCCTTCTCCTACTGCGATTCCCCTGAGACCGGTTACGGCAATTTCTCTCCCAATAATTACCGCTGCCATCCAGGCGGGTACCCGTCCATGGGAAATAAGCATTATCATTGCCACTGTAACAAGTAACTTATCAGCAAGGGGGTCTAAAAATTTTCCAAGAGATGTTACAATATTAAATTTTCTGGCTATATACCCATCTAATAGATCTGTTATTGAAGCAAGTGTAAAAACTAATGAAGAAATAAGACATATAGTTTTTTCAGAAAAATAAAGCAAAACAATTAATACTGGAATAGCAGCAATTCGACAGAGGGTAATAGTATTTGCTATATTAAAAAATTTATCCTTAAAAACCATTCTTAAAAGATTTTTAGTAAATTTATTTTCTACTAAAATTTAAATTATAAAAATTTTCTAAAATTCTCCAAAATTTTCTAAAATTGGAAAATAGTGTTCTGAAACTAATTCAAAATTCCTTTGAATTCCATGTTTTCCAATAATAATTTCGCCGTGACCCGGGAGTAAGTACTCAATATCTAACTCCATTATTTTCTCAATGCTCTGTTTTAATTTTTTTCCGTTTCCCCCAGGTACCTGAAAAACTCCAACTCCACTTAAAAATATTAAATCACCTGTAAAGAGAGCTTTAACATCTGGCCAGTAAATACATATAGAACCCGGGGAATGGCCCGGGGTAAAAATAATTTTTAATCTTAAACCATCGACCTCTATATCGCCATCCCTTAAATAAAAGTTACATTCAAGCGGCGGATATTCAAAATTCATTTTATCATAAAAGCTTTTTCCCAATTGTAAAACAAGCCTTGCCTCATCTTCATGAAAACCCATTAAAACGAATTTCCTGTTAGCTGCAAAAAAACGGTTTCCTTCAATATGGTCAGGGTGTGCATGGGTATTTAATACAAGCTTTATTTCTTTTTTTATACCATCTTTTCTTATATTATCAACAAGCTGGTTTACATAAGCACCCCTTCCCGAATCAATCAGAATTGCACTATTGCCCTTAATGATATAACTATTACAATTTACTATAGAAGGGTCATTCCAAAGATAAAAATAGAGTGCATTCTTTATAATTTCTATTTTTTTCTCCCTAACATCAAATTTTTTCTAAATTTTCACTTCCCAATTCTTTTGATCTTTTGGTTGCTTGTTCCACTGCACCAATTAAAGCGGCACTGACCCCTCCTTTTTTTAAAGCGTGTAGTCCAAAAATAGTTGTTCCTCCGGGAGATGCCACCATATCTTTTAGCATTGCAGGATGTTTGCCCGTTTCTAAAAGCAGCTTTGATGCACCCAAAACTGTATGTAATGTAAGCAAATAAGCAATATTTCTTGGCAGTCCCATTTTAACCCCTCCATCAGTCATTGCCTCGACAATATCAAAAACATAAGCAGGACCGCTTCCACTAAGTCCAGTTACTGCATCCATTAATGCCTCTTTAACTTCTACCACTTCACCAACAGCTGTAAAAATCTTATGGCATACTTCAATATCACTTTTTGTAGTAGATTCTCCAGGAGAAACAGCCGTTATTCCGGCTCCTACCAATGCAGGAGTATTAGGCATAACTCTGATAATCCTAAGAGGCTCTTTTAAATGTTTTGCCAAAAATTTTAAGGGAATCCCGGCAATAACAGATATGATAAGCCCTTCATTTTTTCCTTTTGAAATTTCTTGCAATACAACTTTTATATCTTGAGGTTTAATTGCAAGAATTATCACATTCGATTCACTTAATACCTTAAGGTTATCATTTGTTGTTAAGATATTATAAGCATCTTTCATATATTCCATACGGTCTTTCTTTATGTCTGATGCTATTATCATAGAAGGTTTTAAAATTTTTTTTGTAATAAGACCCCGGATCAAAGCCTCGGCTATATTTCCCGCTCCAATAAAACCTATAATTTTATTAAGTTTCATCTATTCACCCTTTTATTGTAATTATTCATTTAAAACCTGGATATCCTTGAGTTTAAGTTGAATATTCCTCTTCCCCTGCCAGTGATTAAACTGAGGAACAAAGGCGGCCCTAATCTTTTGCAGATTTGATGAAAAGGATTCCGCCATATTAAATCCTATTGCCTCACACTGTGTTGGTGAATTTTTTAAAAATAATTTAAGATGATTCTTCCCAACAACGAAAGAACGACTTACTTCAACTTCTTTAGAACAAAGAATTGGTTCCGGGTTGGATGGTCCAAAAGGCGCAAGCATTTCGAGTTCTTCTATAAGTTCAGGTTTAATTGCATCTAAATCTACTTCTCCATCTATATACAATAGCCGCTCTGCTTTAGACATTTCGATTTTTCCTTCAACCAGCTGATTTATTCGCTCTTTAAATTCATTTATTTTATTTTTATGAATAGAAAAACCAGCAGCATACTTATGACCACCAAAGTTTAATAGTAAATCTTCACAACCCTTTAATATTTCATATATATGTATACCATCCAGACTCCTAACAGAGCCCCTTCCTATTTCTTTTCCTTCATCCAAGGCAATCAAAACGACTGGTTTGCAATATTCCTCTAAGAGCCGTGAAGCTGCAATACCAATAACCCCTGGATGCCATCGGGGAGAATACAGAACCAGAACCTTATAATCAAGGAGATAAGGATCTTCTTCCAATTTTTTCCGGGCATCTTTTACAACCCCTTCCTCTAACCGTTGCCGTTTTGAATTATCCTGATTCAATCTTCTTGCAAGGTCCAATGCACGGCTGTAATCATTAGTTATAAGTAACTCAATGGCATAACCGGCGCTATCCAAACGACCCGGGGCATTTAATCGAGGAATCAGACGAAAAAGAGAAAGATTGGGGGTTACCTTTTCTTCCTTTCTTAAATCTGCAACTTCTTTTAAAGCTATAATTCCCGGGCGACTGGATTTTGTCAATAGAGATAGACCATGTTTTACTAATATTCTATTTTCATCAAGAAGTGGGACAATATCAGCAAGGGTCCCAAGGGCTACCAGGTCCAGATATCTCCCCCGAATCTGGGGAAATATCTGG
>JAXHUS010000251.1:0-10819 GCA_034189305.1 Thermodesulfobacteriota bacterium
CATCTTATTACAAAAAGGACAGTATGTATTCTCCCCGTTATGTCCAGGCACATTGCCGATATAAACATAATGAAGCCCCTTTTTAATACCCGCCTCTTTTGCAGCCTCAAGGGAAGAAACCGGTGTTGGGGGAAGGTTCTTAAGTCTATATACAGGATGGAATCTTGTAAAATGTAAAGGAACATCAGGCCCCAGATGATTAAATATCCATTCACACATTTTTTCAATTTCTTCTTTTTTATCATTTAATGTTGGAATCATAAGATAAACAATCTCAAGCCACCTGTTACGCCTTTTTATCATAATTAATGTATCCAGTACCGGCTTTAGTTCCCCCCTGCAGATGTCCTTATAGAATTTCTCATTAAATGATTTCAGGTCAATTTTTACACCGTCTAAAAAGGGAAGCAGGTCACTCATAGGCTTTTCATTAATGTATCCATTTGAAATCATGCCGGTTTTTATTCCGGATTTATGGGCGATCCTGGCAATATCATACATATATTCGTAAAAAATTACAGGCTCGGTATATGTAAAAGCAATGGATGTAGCCTTTAGTTCCTTTGCCTTTTTGACCACCTCTTCCGGCGGCAGGTAAAAAGATCTTATCTGTTCCGGTCTTGATTGCGAAATGTTCCAGTTCTGGCAGTACTTACATTCGATATTACATCCTGCAGTGGCAATGGAAAATGCCAATGTGGAGGGATAAAAATGGAAAAAAGGCTTCTTTTCTACAGGATCCAGATGGACAGCACAAGGTCTGGAATGAACCAGATCATAATATTTTCCGCCGCGGTTTTCCCTTACGCCGCATGTACCTCTTTCAATATCATCCACAATACACTCATTCGGACATAACTCACATTGTATTCTGTCGTCCTTAAGTCGTTTATAAAATTTTGCTTCATGTAAATTTTCTGAATCATGATAATTCTCCGCACCTTTTAGATACTCTCTTCCGGGAAAAGCTGAAAACAGACCGAAAATATTGAGGGATGTTAGTCCGCAAATCTCAATAAATCTTCGACGATTTAGATACATAACTTTTTTTTAAATTCAGGTTAAGTCCTTTAAATAAAAATTCCTAAACTATAAGCCTGGTAAATTCTATATTCTCAGAGCTGCCAACCCCCAATCTGTGTTCACTATCCCCGGCAGTAACAAGATATTCGGGAAAACGTCCTTCCTCTGTAAAGGTCTTTTTCCCCCCGAGTTTTCTCAGTTTGTCGATCTCACCCAATCCAATATAATCAATTGCCACAGGATCATTCCCAATAATAAGTCCATTATAATCAACCTTCCACATGGGTTTGTAGCTGGGTCCGCCATGATACTGAGCATATATAGCATCAAGTATAATTAATCTTTGTTTTTCTTTAATATCAGGATTAAGACTTACATCCGCTATATAAGGGTTACAGTTATTATTATGATATTTATTGGGATTTACTATTGCCCCGTAATAATTCTTAAGGCTTAAAGAAACGGCACAAAGTCCATGATCTTTTAAAACCGGAACATTGATTAAAGCCGTTACCTTTTTTAAAATTTTGCTGTAGCGTGTTCCGACCCGACCAAATTCCTGGGGATACATATCATAACCATAACCTTTAGCATCATTTCCGAAACAGCGAATCCCTTTCCCATCGTAATTAATATGGAATCCAGCCTGATACAACTCCTTTGTTGTTCTGTCCCATATGATTATATTCTCTTCCCTGATTCCTATAGAAATCAGGTTCTTACAGATAAGGTTTATCAGGGAAGGATGTGATATTGTACCCTTTTTTGCCAGGGTGTTTACCTTTATACCTACAATGTCATACGGGGAAAATAGCTTTGACCATGCGGCCTTTATATCAGAGGCGCCTGTAAATTTTAACATTCCTGAATCAAGCATTTTAGACAACTTAAAAGCATTTATCCTTCCGTCATTTTGCAAATCGGAAGATTTTACAAGCACTACTCGGGAACTTATATCATAGCTTTTACAACTGCCGGTCTTTACCGGATACAATAAAGAAAAAGGGCTGTAAATAAGGGGAAGCCTGCCTGCCTTCCATCCCAAAACAAAGAAACCTAATATCTTTTTTAGAAAGGTACGGCGTTTTTCCAATATAATTACCTTAATCTAATAAAAATTTTACGGTTACAAAATATTTATTAAAATTATATCATGAATATAATTTATTAAAAAATAATTGGACTTATAAGAATGAGACCTCCAAGTTTTATACTATTGAAAATCGATGCATCATTGCCGGTAGTATCGCCGGCTATAACCTTATAAACGGAAATAAAAAATTGTTTTACAAATTTTCCCCTTTTAAAAAATTTTCCCATGTATGCATATTCCTCCTCCTTTTTTTAGTAACAATCATAAGTTATTATAGTGCCTTGCCCGGAACTTTCATCTGGGATGATGATCCTTTAATTCTCCAAAACCAAAAGATAAGAACCGTTCAAAACCCTCTTTTCTTCTTTGCACCTGCTTACTGGATGAAATACCACCCTGGAACCAAAGGTCAATACCGACCACTGCGAACTGTTTCCTTTGCCCTGACCTATAAACTCTGGGGATTTAATCCTCTTCCATACAGACTTACCAATGTTCTGATTCATTTTTTTATAGTGTTTCTAATTTATCTTCTGGTAAAAAAGATATTTTCAAATAAAATACTTGCCTTTTTAACCGCCGTCTTTTTTGCAGTACATCCTGTACACATTGAAACAGTAACCTGGATTAAGAATCGTTCAGAACTCTTTGCAACTTTTTTCTATTTCTCCTCATGGCTTGCCTTTATTAAAAGCATAGAGAGAAAGAAACTTTCAAAAACCTTTTATATTATTTCAATTATATTCTTTTTCTTCTCTCTTCTGTCAAAAGAGACAGCAGTTACTCTTCCTATCGTTTTGTTCCTTTACATTTACTGCTTCCTTCCGAAGGATGACTTTAAAAAACAAAGAATAAAGATCTTACCATACTTCTTTCTGGTTTCACTTCATCTCGTTTTTCTACTGGCTATTTTAGAAAAGGGAGGAGAACAACCCTTTGAATTTTATAGAGCAATCACAAAAAAACCTGACCTTTATAGACATGTCCTTATAATATTTTTAACTATAGGGACATATTTAAAAGTGCTCCTTTTTCCCCTAAACCTAATGGCCGATTATCCCTTTCAAATGCCCGAAAGCATTTTAGATCCGATTATATTACCCTTTACCGTTGTTGTTCTCTTTTACCTGTTGCTTGTTTTTATCGCTTTTAAAAATAATAGGGTCTGGTTTTTTATTTTAGCGATGATTTTCATTACCATGATTCCCGTTTCCAATTTGAAATTCTTCATTGGCCGACCCATTGCAGAACACCGGCTTTATTTACCATCATTCGGTTTCTGTCTTTTTTTGGGCATGTTATTCCTTATTTTAAATGATAAGGAAGAAAAACGAATCTGGAAAAAGATGGTAGCTATTCTATCAGGATTATTAATGGTACTTTATACAAATATAACCATACAACGCAATATAATCTGGTCTGATAATCTTGTATTCTGGTTGGATGCGGTTAAGAAAAATCCTTATTCTCCACGTACCCATTATAACCTTGGCAATGCTTATAATGATCTGGGAGAATATGATAAAGCAATAGAACAGTTTATGACCACAGTGAAAATTTACCCCGTATTTTATGAGGCTTTTAATAATTTAGGTGTGGTCTATTATAAAAAAGGAGACTATCAAAACTCCATATACTATTTTAATAAGGGATTGGAAATAAATCCGAACTTCCCAAAAGCCCATAATAATATTGCAAATATTTATAGTATAAATGGGGAATTTAATAAGGCAATTATTGAATATAAGGAGGCAATTTCCCTGGATCCTTATTTTGCCGAAGCCCATTATAATCTTGGAAATGTTTATATTGAATTGAAAAGATATAAAGAAGCCATATCAGAACTTAAAACAGCTATAAATCTTGAGCCTGGTTTTCCCGCATCTTATTACAATCTGGCAAATGTGTATAAGGTTACTGATGAGAAAGACCTTGCAATTGCCAATTATAAGGAGGCAGTTTCCCTTAATCCTTACTTTATTGAAGCATATTTTAATATGGGGGTGATATATAAAGGAGAAAAAAATTATGATCTGGCAGCGTACAATTTTAAAAAATGTCTTGAAATAAAGCCGGGATTTGTTGACGCCCATTTCAATCTGGGAAATATTTATATTGAACAAAAAAAGTACGATACTGCCATCCTTGAACTGGACAAGGCTATTACTGAAAAGAAAGACTATGCCGAGATACATAATAATTTGGGCGAGATATTTAAGGAAAAAGGCGACCTGAAAAGGGCGGTATCCGAATGTAAAAAGGCTATTGCATTGCATCCCAATTATGCCCTGGCCCATTACAATCTGGGATATTTATATATTATTCTGGAAAAAGAAGCAGAAGCCGTAAATGAGTTTAAGACTGTAATTGCCATAGATCCGAAATTAGCAGAGGCTTACTACAATTTGGGACTTATCTTTCAGAAAAAAAATATGGGAGATAAAGCCCAAACCTACTATCGTAACGCAATAAAACAAAAGCCGCTGTATTTTGAAGCATACTTAAACTTAAGCAGCCTTTATTATAATGGAAAGGAATACGATAAAGCAATTTCCTCCCTTGAAAAGGCGTTAGAGATTAATCCCCATCATGCAAAAGCACATTTTTTAATAGGCAGCATCTATTTATACCAAAAAGATAATATAATAAAAGCAAAACACCATTTCCAAAAAACATTGTCTTTGGACCCCGACCAAAAGTATGCGGAAAAAGTCAAAATGGCTTTATCTTTTTTAGAAGAATGAGAAAAATGAAGTGCAAGGGTAATTTCAGTCTATGGTGGGCATTTGGCGCAGATAGGTCTAAAAAGAGTTGTGCTCAGATACCGGTCTCCCCTGTCGGGGAAAATAACCACTATGGTTCCGGAATCAATCTTTTTAGCCTGGTTTATTGCCTCAAACATAGCCGCCCCGCTACTCATCCCAACAAATATTCCTTCTTCCAGGGCTAATTTTCTGCAAATCGAATAGGCCGGTTCGTCCTCAACAATAACCCTTTCATCGATTCGGGAAGGATCAAAAATTCCCGGCACAATGGATTCCTTCATATTTTTCAGCCCTTGAATTGTATGTGCAATGGTTGGTTCGACACCTACTATTTTTATTTTATTATTAAATTCTTTTAATCTCTTGCTTACACCCATCAAAGTGCCTGTTGTGCCCATTCCCGCTACAAAGATATCAACGTCACCATCTGTCTGCCTTATGATTTCGTGAGCGGTAGTTTCGTAATGGGCCAGGATATTACCGGGATTGTCAAATTGGTTGGGCATGAAATAAGCGTCTTTATTCTCCCTTATAATTTCATGAGCACGTCTTATTGCCCCATCTGTTCCTTGATTATCCGGTGTCAGTTCCAGTTCGGCCCCCAATGCAATAAGAATATTTCTACGTTCCTGACTGACACATTCAGGCATAGTTAATTTAACCCTGTATCCTTTGGCCGCTCCGACCATAGCAAGGCCGATTCCTGTGTTGCCTGATGTAGGCTCCAGAACTATCTTATCCGGCGTTAAACAACCATCCTCTTCGGCAGTTTTTATCATATAATAAGCCACCCGGTCTTTTACTGAGCCGCCGGGGTTGGTTCCCTCCAATTTGCCCATAATCCTTACTTTAGGATTGGGATTTAATTTTCTTATTTCTACAAGGGGTGTATTGCCAATCAAATCAACAATGGACATTATCAAATTTTCCTTTTATTAAAGGTATTAGTATTTTTCTATCATTTCCGTTACGTTAAGTCAAGAAAGTTATATGAACCTACATTTTGTATCAAGTTGACGTCTACGGTCTATCGGTTGCGTTGTTTTTCAACAACAGCAGGCTTAAGCCTGCTGTTTGCTAAACTGAGTACCGAAACGAGTTGTGCAACCCTAACCCTTTGACAAATATTTATAAGCTGGTAAATGAAAATTCCTATACTATAAAGACAATATATTGAGGTTTAAAAATCCCTGCTGTAACGTTTTTTTAACGGTTTTATTCCCTGATATGTTTATTAATAAACCTTCGTAACAAAATCATTTACTTGAGTGCTTCGCCCAGGTTTTCTCTATCCGTTAGGGTGAATACTTCAAAAGGCGGGTTAAAAAGAAACTTTATTCAGTATTTTTGCTGCTTCTTTTGCAAAATAGGTAATAATAATATCCGCTCCAGCCCTTTTTATAGACAGAAGGGACTCCATCATAACCCTTTTTTCATCAAGCCAGCCCATTTTTGCAGCAGCCTTAACCATTGCATACTCTCCACTTACATTATAAGCGGCAATTGGGTGGGCAAATTCACTTCTTGCTCTGGAAATTATATCAAGACAGGGAAGGGCGGGTTTTACTATTAAGACATCAGCCCCTTCTTCTATATCCAGGTTTATTTCCCTGAGGGCTTCCCTTACATTTGCCGGATCCATCTGGTAGGACATACGGTCGCCGAATTTAGGGGTTGAATCCGCTGCCTCCCTGAAGGGACCGTAAAAAGACGAAGCGAATTTGGCGGCATAAGACATAATTGGAATATTATAAAAACCATTTTCATCAAGGGTTTCTCTTATTTCCGCCACCCTGCCGTCCATCATATCCGAAGGTGCTATCATATCGGCCCCGGCCTTTGCATGAGAAATGGCCATTTTTGCAAGCATCTCTAAAGTAGCGTCATTGTCAACTTCTCCATCCTTTACTATTCCACAGTGTCCGTGACTTGTATATTCACAAAGACATACATCGGTTATGGCCATTATCTCCGGAAACTGAAACTTGTTTTTTATGAATTTAAGGGCCTCCTGAATTATCCCTGAACTGGAGTAAGCCTCTGAACCGACTTCATTTTTTCTCTTCGGGATACCAAAAAGAAGTATTGCAGGAATATTTAAGTTCCGAATTTCTTCCAGTTCTTCAGATAACTGATCTACTGAAAATTGAAACTGTCCCGGCATTGAAGAGATTGGTTTTTTAACTTTTTTGCCGTGGGTAATAAATAGAGGATAGACTAAATTGTCCACTGAAAGACGTGTTTCTCTTATCATCCTCCGAAAACTTTCGTTTTTTCTTAATCTTCTGGGTCTGTAATCTGGAAAAAACATTAAAAAATCTCCTTAACTTTGATAGTATTCAACTAAAGCTTTAACAAGAGCTTTTATTGTATATTTTTCTGGGATAATTTCAACCTTTAGACCATATTCACGTACAGTACCTGCTGTTATAGGGCCGATGCATGCAATGGTCAAATCCTCAAGTAAATCAAATTTTCCATAAGGCTCGAGGATTTTTGCAAAATTTTTGACTGTGGAAGAACTTGTAAAAACAATAATATCTATCTCTTTATTTTCTAAAAGAGATACGATTTCCTTCCGGCTTTCAAAAGAGGCAACCGTTTGATATGCCTCAACTACATCAATACTGCCTCCATATTCCTTTATCTTTTCCGGTAATATCTTTCTTGCAATTTTTGATCTGGGAAGTAATAATTTTTTGCCTTCTATTTCCCCTTTAGAAAAAAGAGCAATTATTCCTTCTGCCTTATATTCCTGAGGCATTAAACTAACTGTAAGCCCTCGGGAGGTGATAGCTTCAGCAGTTTTTGGTCCTATTGCTATAACCTTTAAATCTTTTAAATCAATAATTTTTCCACCCATTTTTTTAAATCTTAAAAAGAAGTGCTTAACTCCATTAACACTTGTAAAAATCAGATAATCATAATCCTTTATGTTATGAAGGGCAGAATCTAAATCCTTCCAGTCTGACGGAGGAATGATTTTAATAGACGGCAGTTCTATGGGTACCCCTCCATAATTTTTAATTAAGTCAGATAGTTCTTTTGCCTGATAATAAGAGCGGGTTATTAAAATTCTTTTACCGTAAAGGAATTTATTTTCCATTTGTAAATTTTTAGCATTAAAAGACTTGATTTGCAAGTTTTGAATTTAAATATCTAAAATATAAGAAAATTTAAAACCAATTCCCTTTTTTTAAAAGTATAATTTTGATATATTTAATTAACAGGTAATCTCAGTTGATTGTTATCAGTTGAGCGTTGAAAAGAGTAAAAAATGAATCAATTTGAATAAGCATCAATAATGGTTAGTTTACGTCTTTTTATACTCTTTGTTATCTGAAATATTAATGCAACAGACCACGGACAATTTAATATTAATACAACTGACTATTGACAACAAACCACGGATAATTCTGAAAATCTATGTTTAAATTAATTCCCTTTCTTAAAAAGAAATATCAAATATTATTTATCCCCCTCTGGGTCAAAATTGTATTAAGTTTTGTTTTCTCTTTTAGCGTGGGTTTTGCAATATTTATTCCTTTAACACTGGACAATGTTGATAATACAATAAATAATTTAATTTTAAATAGAATAAAAACCGATATAAATAATTCAGAGATAATTTACGAAAAATCCCTTAATGAGATATTTCTCATATTCAATCTGATTTCAGAAAACAAATTTATAAAGGATTCCATTCGACTTAATAAATATAATGAGATAAAAAAGGAACTTATAAGGCTGAAAAATCGGTATGACCTTGATTTTATCGGATTAACGGATAATCAGGGAAAAGTACTGGTACGAACTTTATATCCCTTTAATTATGGTGATGATAAGTCAAATGATCCGTTAATAGCAGATGCCTTAAGAAAAAATGGTGTTTGTTCTACCGAAATTATGACACCCCATGAATTACAATTAGAGGGTAACCACCTTGAACAAAAAGTTATTACGGTACTTGACAGTGACTCCGAACCTCTTGAAGATAAAGATAAAAGCAGTATGGGAATGGTGTTGAAGGCCGCAGTTCCAATTTTTGATAAACAGGGAACTGTACTGGGGATAATTTACGGCGGCAACTTAGTAAATCATAATTACTATCTTGTAGATACTCTTGTGGAAAAAATTTATGATAAAAGATCAGATGGAAATATCCCTTCTAATTTTAGTTCTATCTTTCTCTGGGATACAAGAATAACTACTAATCTGGTTAAATCTAACGGCCTTAGGGCAACCGGATTTAAAATACACCCGGCAGTTTATCGATCAGTATTGGAAAATGGTAAAGATTGGATTGGAAGGCTGATATTTATGGGGCAAAATTATGTTTCCGCCTTTAAACCTATTAGAAATTTACGGGGTGAGGTAATTGGGGTTTTGAATCTGAATATTTTAGAAGAACCCTTAGGTATCCCAAAAAAAAGGTTGATCAGTCAATTTATATGGATTGGTTTTATAAGCATATCGTTGGCTTTTATTTTACTATATTTTCTTGCCCGGGATATAGCAAAACCTATAAGTGCCTTGTCATGGGCAATCAACAGGGTTTCTGAAAAAGGACAGTTTGAAGGCGAAATTCCTATAAAAACTCGTGATGAAGTAGGTCAATTAGTAGAGTCTTTTAACAGGATGTCTCATAAATTACAAAAAGCCAGAATAAAACTTAAGGAATGGGGAGAAACGCTTGAGAAGAAAGTTTCCGAACGAACTAAAAAAATAAATGAGATGCAGGACCAGCTTATCGAAAGTGAAAGAATGGCTATTCTTGGAAGCCTCCTTGCTCATGTTACCCATGAAATCAGTACTCCATTAACTTCTGTTACATTAAATGCCGAACTTTTATTTGAAGAATTGGAGAAATTTGAGGGTAAAGACACAAAGGAAGCGGAAAATTTAATTAAAATTATAATTGCCGAACTGGATAGATTAACCAAAATCACTGAAAATTATTTAACTTTTGCAAAACCACCCCAGCCAAAATTAGAAAATAAAAATATTAACCAGGTTATTTCAAGTTTATTAACTTTGATGAGAAAAGAATTTTTAACAAATAATATCAGGGTAAAAACTGATTTTGACGTATATTTGCCCCCTGTTAAACTTGATGAAGATTTAATTAGAGAAGCTTTTTTAAACATAATTAAGAACTCTCTGGATGCAATGCCTGACGGAGGAGAAATATTACTTTCTACTTCATCCAGAGATTCTTTTGTCCAGGTTAATATAAATGACTCCGGAAAGGGAATAGATCATGAAAATATTGATAAAATTTTTACGCCTTTCTTCTCAGAAAAAAAAGGGGGCACTGGTCTTGGGTTACCAATTGCTCGTTACATAATAAAGAAACATGGAGGGGCCATTATCTGTTTAAGCAAAACAGGGGAAGGAACAACTTTTGTTATCTCTTTTCCAATACATTAGATGAATGAGAGGGACATGGAAGCAATTTTTACTCCAACTATTTTAGTAGTAGATGATGAAAAGAATATCAGGGATGCTCTCTATAAAATCCTGAGTAAGGAAGGTTACAAAATTATTACGGCAGAGGATAGTAACACTGCCTTAGAAATTTTGAGAAGTAATCAGATTGATTTAATTTTATCTGATCTAAAAATGCCGCAAATTGATGGTGTGGAATTTTTAAAGATAGTTAAGTATAACTTTCCGGAATCAGAGTTTATACTTATAACTGCCTATGGTTCTGTTGAAGAAGCGGTAAAGGCTATGAAACACGGCGCCTTTGATTTTATTTTGAAACCTTTAAAAAAGGCGGCAATTATAGGAATTGTAAAAAATGCTTTAGAAAAACAGTTCGTAATCAGGGAAAGTAAAGATCTGCAAAAGAGAATTAAAGATCAGGTAATTGGGGAAAGTCTTGCCTTCAGACAGGTCATGGAAATGGTAAAACGGGTTGCACCAAGTTCCGCCA
>JAXHUS010000252.1:0-4617 GCA_034189305.1 Thermodesulfobacteriota bacterium
AAGATTTTCTATTAATTTTTCCCTATATTTCTCACTGCTTTCCTTAAGTGCATCGGGGATATTTTCTTCTTTACATTTGCCACTTTTATCATCGGCAAAAACAAAGGCCTTCATTTTAAGTAAATCAATGATTCCCTTGAAATCCGCTTCTGATCCTATAGGTATTTGTAAAGGAGTGGGTGTTATTTCCATGGTTTCTTTTATTTCAACTAATACTTTATAAAAGTCTGCCCTTTCTCGATCCATCTTCGATATGAAAAGCATTACAGGTAAATTAATAGCTTTAGTTTTATTCCAGCACTTTTCCGTTACCACCTCAACACCGGATACGGCATCAATTACAATTATTGCTTCTTCAACCACCTGAAGACTATTAAATGTATCCGCGATAAAGTTATTGTCCCCGGGGGTGTCTATTATATTAATTTTTGTTTTATTCCATTTAATATTATGAAATGATGAACTAATCGTGATCTTTCTTTTTATTTCTTCAGGTTCATAGTCCATTAATGATGTGCCGTCATCGACACGGCCAAGTCTTTTGACAACCCCTGCATTAAACAACATTGCCTCTGCCAGAGAAGTCTTCCCAGATTTTCCATGACCAATAAGGATAACATTTCTCAAATCTTTAGTTTCGAATTTTTTCATGGATTCTCCTTTCCAAAATTTACATCTTTCCTTATTTTTATAAAAAATTTGTAGTTAATGTAAAGATAATAAAGACAAAAGTCAACTATTAAAATATTGGTAGTTGTCCATCGTTTATTGTCATTAGACTAAAAATTGTAACCTGGAGTTTCCTTAAAATTTTCATATATTTTAGTAAACATATTGATATTTTATGTAAATCTAAATGTTAAAGATAGAACCATTTATTTCTTTACTTAATGGCTTTCAAAGTGACCCTGTCGGGTTCAAAGCGAGGAAGGGGAATAATTTCCCCTTCCTCGCTCACCCCGATGTGTATCCCACCGCTCCAAGCCAATTTCCCCTCAGAAATAAAGCTGTTCAATCAAAACTTAGGAAACTCCAGAAATTGTAACTCCTTGACACCTGGAATATAAATTTTTATAATCAAACATTATAATTCTTGTATTTTCTTATTTGTAATGTTAATAGTTGACGATATAAAGCCGTATTTAAGGGCATTAATTTTGATTGATTCCGGACTAATGCTTCTACTGTTTTGTTTTTTTCGGATGGATTTACTGCTTTTAAATGTAATATTCTTATTAAGCACCCTCTTTTTAGCGTTGTTTTTTCGAGATCCGGAACGAAATGCCCGTTATGCTTCTGAAGAGATAATCTCTCCGGCCGATGGCAAAATCATAAATATTAAAAATGTTTTCGAACCGGAACATTTAAATAGTAAAGCTGTGCAGGTATGTATATTTATGTCAGTTTTTAATGTTCATGTCAATCGTTCCCCTTTAAGCGGTAGAATAGAGTTTATAAAATATTATCCTGGCAAATTTTTTTCTGCCTTTAAGGAAAAGGCATCAATCAGTAATGAACAGACTCATTTGGGTATTTCCGGGAGAGACGGCAAGGTCTTTCTAAAGTTAATTGCAGGACTTATTGCACGAAGAGTTGTTGTATGGAAAAACAATGGTCAGGATGTTAAAGCAGGAGAAAAATTGGGAATGATTAGATTTGGTTCAAGGGTGGAAGTTTTTCTTCCAGAGGATTATTCGGTCCTGGTAAAAAGGGGAGCTAAAGTAAAAGCAGGGCTCACTGTACTTGCAAAAAAAATCAAAACAGTTTAAAGGGACCGGTTGACCTGGGACAGGAGGGATAAATGAAAGAGGCATTTTTTTATGCCACATTGGAAAATGGAGAAGTTCAGTGCAATCTTTGTTGTCACCGCTGTAAAATTTCGCCGGATAAAAAGGGAATTTGTAGAGTCAGAGAAAATAGAAAGGGGAAATTTTACTCTTTAGTGTATGGAAAACCAATTGCGGTTCATATTGACCCTATAGAAAAAAAACCGCTATTCCATTTTTTCCCGGGTTCCCGTTCCCTTTCTGTAGCAACAGTGGGATGCAATTTTAGATGCAAACACTGTCAGAATTTTAACATTTCCCAGAGCACAGAAATTGAAGGGGAAGAATATTCTCCTCAGGAGTTAGTAACAATAGCGTTAAATTCAGGATGTAAAACCATTTCATATACCTATACTGAACCGACCATATATTTCGAATTTGCCTTTGATATTGCGGAAAAAGCAATAAAAGAGGGGATAAAAAATATTTTTGTTACAAACGGTTTTATGACATCTTTGACCCTGTCAAAGATAAAACCATACCTTCATGGCGCCAATGTTGACTTAAAGAGTTTTTCAAATAAATTTTACAGAGAAATTTGCGGGGCAAAACTTGAACCTGTGCTGGAATCAATTCAGACCATGAAAGATATGGGAATATGGGTAGAAGTTACTACCCTTATTATTCCCACCTTAAATGATTCCAGAGAAGAACTTACCGAGCTTGCTCGATTTTTAGCTTCAGTAGGCAGTGAAATACCCTGGCATGTCTCACAGTTTTATCCCACATATAAGATGGTAGATTTGTATAGAACACCAAAGGAAACACTTAAAATGGCCAGAGAAATTGGTTATAAAGAAGGTTTAAGGTATGTGTACTGCGGGAATATCCCTTCCGATGAGGGAGAAAATACTTATTGCTTTAACTGTGGAAAAATTTTAATTAAGAGATACGGATTTCAGATACTGGAAAATAGGCTCAAAGAAGGAAAATGTCCCTATTGCAGTGCCAACCAGGATGGTGTATGGTTATATGAAAAAGAATGATTTCACAATTTTAATTGCTGATGATGATGAGGATATAAGACTGCTTTATCAGATAGAACTTATAGAAGAAGGGTATAATGTTTTTCTGGCTAAAAACGGAAAAGAAGTTCTTGAGATAATACAAAAGAGCCTTCCGGATCTGGTAATTCTTGATATTAATATGCCGGTAATGAATGGTCTTGAAGCATTAGGAAGAATTGTCAGCAGTGATAAAAAGATTCCTGTGATTTTAAATACGGCTTATTCCAGTTATAAAGGAAGTTTTTTAAGCTGGGCCGCAGAAAAATATGTAATCAAATCATCTGACTTAAAAGAGTTGAAGGATGCGATAAAAAAAATATTTGATAAAAAGAGAGAAAAGGAATGAAGCTTTTGACTTTTATTTTAGCCGGAGGAAAAGGAGAAAGACTGTATCCCCTTACCAGGGACAGAGCCAAACCGGCTGTTCCCTTTGGCGGAATTTACCGCATTATTGACTTTACATTAAGCAACTGCATTAATTCAGGGATAAGAAGAATTTATGTCCTTACCCAGTACAAGTCCATGTCTTTGACCAGGCATATTAATCTGGGATGGAACATTTTTAACACAATCCTGAACGAATATATCAATGTCATTCCAGCCCAGCAAAGGATCGATGAAAGCTGGTACAAAGGAACAGCAGACGCTATATACCAGAATTTTTATATCCTGGAAAAGGAGAATCCTGACTTAGTATTGATTCTGGCAGGGGATCATGTTTATAAGATGGACTATCGAGGTTTCATCAATTTTCATATTCAAAACAGAGCTGATCTTACCGTAGCGGCAATTGAAAAAGAAAAGGAGGCATCTTCTCGATTTGGCGTTATAGAAGTGGATAAAGATTTTCGAATGGTTGGTTTCCAGGAGAAGGTTAAGAAACCTAAAACTATTCCTTTAAAACCGGATAAAATTTTAGCTTCTATGGGAATCTATATTTTTAATACGGAAACTCTGGTAAAACAGTTAATTAAAAATATAAAAGACAGTAGCAGTGATCATGATTTTGGAAAAAATATTATTCCTTCAATTTTTAAAAAGAACAGGGTTTTTGTGTATAATTTTTTAGATAAGAATAGAAAATTAGGAAAATACTGGGAAGATGTCGGAACTATTGATGCCTATTATCAGGCAAATATGGATCTTATTGCCGTCAATCCCATTTTTGACTTATATGATCCCGGTTGGCCGATAAATACATACCATACACCTTCTCCACCGGCAAGAACTGTTTTTAACGAACCGAGAAGGATTGGAACGGTTTTAAACTCGCTCCTTTCAAATGGATGTATTGTAAGCGGCGCTAAAATTATCCGTTCCATCATGTCACCTAATGTACGTATTCACAGTTATACACAGGTTGAGGATTCTATTATTATGGACAGGGTGGATATTGGCAGAAATGTGGTAATTAAGAAAGCAATAATAGATAAGGAGATAAGGATTCCTCCGGGGATTACAATAGGTCTTGATCATGATAAAGACAGGAAATTATTCACAAAAACAGAAAGTGGAATTGTTGTGGTTCCAAGGGGTTTTAAATTTGAATAAGGCTATTCTTAAAAAGAGATTTTGCCTGTGCGTACGATTCATCTAATCTTCGAATATGATTAAAGAAAGTATAACAAATAGCCGACATAAATTTAAAAGAGGTTTTATCCATTTTCGATATAATCCGATCAAATTTCTTTCTTGATAAGAAACCCAGAGTTGCATCTTCAATGACCTGGACCTTCGCTGACCTCAGCTTATTATCTATTAAAGCCATTTCCCCAAAAAATTCC